>DASYMM010000426.1:0-7301 GCA_036009085.1 Pyrinomonadaceae bacterium
CTGTTCGGCACGGTGTTCGGCATCATCTCGGCCTTCACGGGCATGAAGAACGCGGAATCGGCTGGTATCGGCGCGGTCGCGGGCGGTATCGCCGAAGCGTTGCTGACGACGGCTCTGGGTCTCGCCGTGGCCGTGCCCGCCGTGTGGGTGTTCAACTACTTCACCGGCAAGGTTGACGGCTTCGTCATCGAAATGGACAACTCGGCTTCGGAACTCATTGACTATTTCCTGAAGCAGCGCACGCGCCGCCTGAATCCGTAACGGCGTCCCGGGATGGCTCATTCGCGCGAGGACGCCTGGCACGCTAGCGCGCCCCCTGCAACGCCCGTGAGCGCGTGCGGCGTGGTTTGTGCGGACTGCCCTGAACTAGGTAGGAGAGTGAATTATGGGAATGAGTGGCGGCACTGATAAGTACAACTCCGAGATCAACGTGACGCCGATGGTGGACATCATGTTGGTGCTCCTGATCATCTTCATGGTGGTCACGCCCCTCTTGCAGTCGGGCGTCTCGGTGGCTCTGCCGAAAGACATGAACAACCCAGTGGTGGACAAGGCGATCATTAAAGAGTCTTCGGTCGTCATCTCCATCACGGCGGATAACATGTACTACATCGGCAAAGACAAGGTCGAGACCATAGACTTGCAGGGCAAGATCACGAAGGCCATGGAGAACAAGAAGCCCGAAGAGCGCATCGTCTATATCAAGTCCGACGTGGGCGCGAACTACGGCAGCGTCGTCGAAGTGATCAATACGGTACGTCAGGCCGGGATCGACCAGATCGGCCTCGTCGCCGACAAGAAGAAGGGCGCACCGGAAGCTCCGGCCACCGCTTCCTGAAAAGGACGGCGGGAGGCGTAAAGAGTAGTTGACAGCCCCGGCGCGCCGCGACAGGCCGGGGCGATGCCCTACCGGATAACTTGATTATAGCAGAGAGGATTTAAGTTATGGCTATGGGTTCGGGAGGCGGCGGTTCGAGAGCCGTCCCTTACATTAACGTTACCCCTTTGATCGACGTGTTGCTGGTGCTCCTGATCATCTTCATGGTGATTACGCCGCTGAAGCCGACGCGCTTCAAGGCGCTCGTGCCGAGCGAGCCGCCGCCGAGCCAGGAGGAGGTGAAGCCAAACCCGCTTACCCTCGTGGTCTCGATTGAAGGAGACCTGTCACTTAAGTTGAACCTCGAAGGCGCGGGGGCGACCAACGACACTGCGCCGCTCAGCACCAAACTCTTGCAAATCTTTAAAGACCGGCGCGCCAACCGCGCTTACGCCCCCGGTAAAGAGTCAAGCGTTAATCTGCCGGAAGAGGAGCGGATCGAGAAATCGGTCTTCGTGAAGGCTCCGCGTTCGTTGAAATACCTCGAAGTCGTGAAGGTAATTGACGCGATCAAGGGCGCGGGCGGCAATCCCATCGGATTGCAGATTGACGATCTGGCGCAATGAAGTTTTCACATCCGGCGAATGGCAAGCGACGAATTTAAAAATCGGACGCCGCTTGCCATTCGCCCTACCTGTCTTCGGTTTTTGTTCACATTTTCCTTCGGGAGTCATTAAACAGATGAAACTCTCTCAGTCGAGAACAACCTTGTTGCTGTTGGTCTTGCTGGCCGCAACCACGTCCGCCGGGTGCGGCATGGTCAACAGTATTCGCGCCAAGAATCAGTTGAACGAAGGCGCGCGCGCCTACAAGGCCGGAAAATTCGCCGAGGCGCAACAGCACTTCGAGGAATCGCTCCGGCTCAATCCCGATCAGAAGAACGCCAAGTTCTTCATCGCGCGCTCGATTCACGCGCAATACCGTCCCGGCGTCGAGGCTGCGGACAACGTCGAGAAAGCGCGACGGGCGATCACGGCTTACGAGGAAGTGTTAAAGAGTGATCAGGGTAACGACGAAGCCTACAACGCCGTGATCTATCTCTTCAGCCAACTCAAGGACGAACAACAGGCGCGGCAATGGTTAACGACGCGCGCCGAGATGGGTTCGATCCCGGAGGTCAAACGCTCGCAGGCTTACACTCTGATGGCGAGCAAAGAGTGGAATTGCTCCTACACGATCACGGAACAGAAGGACAACAAGCAGACTGTCAAGAAGGATGACAAGATGGTCATCCAGTACAAGAAGCCGAAAGAGCAGTCGGATTTCGACAAGGCGATGAAGTGCGTCAACGACGGCATGGCGTTGGCCGAGAAGGCCATCAGCCTCGATCCGAACAGCGAGCAGGCTTGGTCTTACAAGACGAATCTGCTTTTGGAACTCGTCAAGCTGGCGGAGATGGAAGGCAACAACGACAAGAAGGCCGAATACCAGAAACAGGCCGCCGCCGCCCAACAGAAGACCTCGCAACTGAGCGAGGAGAACAAACGCAAGAAGGACGAGGAAGAGAAAGCGAAGGCGACCAAGTCGCCCGCCTCAAGCTAAATCCTTTTTCGCCGACCCGCGTGAGACGCGCGAATTTTTCCCGTCCCGCGCATTCTCGTAAACTTTCACCGCCCGAAAACAGGTGATGCTCGACTTTCGAGTCGGGCATCACCTATTCTTATAATGAGCCGTTAGCTGTTAGCTATTCGCCATTCGCAAAAACGCGAAGCAGCCAACCGCTTAAATTTAAAATTCTGACCGCTGCTATCAGGCAAAAAGCTAATAGCCGATAGCTAACAGCTTCTTTATGATTCGCATCGAAGAGATCGTCGAAAAAGTTGGGCGCAATCATCCGCAGGCCGATCTGGACATGCTGCGGCGCGCCTACTTTTTTTCGGCGCGCGAGCATAAAGGGCAGGTGCGCGCTTCGGGCGAACCTTATCTCGTACACCCGCTCGAAGTCGCCAACATTCTCGCAGACATGCGGCTCGACGAAGTCTCCGTCGCCACCGGCCTCCTGCATGATGTGGTGGAAGACACGCTGGTCGAACCGGCGACGATCCGCGAATACTTCGGCGAAGAGGTGGCGCATCTTGTCGAAGGCTTGACGAAGATCGCGCAGATCAGCAACCAGTCGAAGGAAGTGCAGCAGGCCGAGAACGTGCGCAAGATGTTGCTGGCGATGATTGACGATGTGCGCGTCGTCCTCGTCAAACTCGCAGACCGCCTGCACAACATGCGCACGCTGCATTACCTCAAACCCGAGAAGCGGCAGCGCATCGCGCAGGAGACGCTCGACATCTTCGCGCCCATCGCCCATCGGCTCGGCATGGGCAAACTGCGCAGCGAACTCGAAGACCTCGCCTTCCAACACCTGCACCCGGAAGACTACCGCGAACTCACCACCCAACTCGAACAACGCCGCGCCGAACACGAAGTTTTCCTCCACGCCACAACCGCACGCATCGAAGAGAAACTGCGCGAGGCCGACGTGCCTTACATCCGCGTCGAGGGGCGCGTCAAGCGTCTCTATTCGATCTGGAAGAAGTTGAAGCGGCAAAAGATCGAACTCGATCAGGTTTACGATCTGGTCGCCGCGCGCGTCATCCTGCCGAACGAAGTGCGCTATTGCTACGCCGCGCTCGGCATCATCCACAACATGTGGAAGCCTCTGCCCGGTCGTTTCAAAGATTGGATCGCCACGCCGCGCGACAACCTCTACCAGTCGCTCCACACCTCCGTGATCGGCACGGAAGGGCAGCCCTTCGAGGTGCAGATTCGCACCGACGAGATGCACCGCATCGCGGAAGAGGGCGTCGCCGCGCACTGGAAATACAAGGAAGGCAAACGCGGCGCGCACGAAGACGACGAGGCTTTTCAATGGCTGCGCTCGCTCATCGAGTGGACGCAGGAAGTGAAAGACTCGCGCGACTTTCTCGAATCGCTCAAACTCGATCTCTACCCGCGCGACGTTTACGCCTTCACGCCGATGGGCAAGATCATCCAACTCCCGCGCGGCGCAACGCCCGTTGACTTCGCCTACATGATTCACACCGAAGTCGGCAACACGTGCACGGGCGCGCGCGTCAACGGTCGCATCGTCCCCTTGCGCACGGCGATCCAGAACGGCGATGTCGTCGAGATCATACGTTCGCCCAACGCAAGCCCCTCGCGCGACTGGCTCAATTTCGTTGTCACTTCAAAAGCGCGTACCAGCGTGCGCCACCGTGTCGCGGAGCAACAACGCACGGAGTCAATCGAAATCGGGCGCAAACTTTTCGAGAAGGAAGCCGCGCGCTTCCAAATTTCGACCAAGAAACTCCTGAACGACTCGAACGGCGACTTCAAAAAGATCGCCGGCGAGTATGGCTACGGGCGCATAGACGATCTGCTCGCCGCCATCGGCTACGGCAGGATCGTCCCGCGCAACGTGATCGCCAAATATCTCGGCCCCGAAAAATTTGCCGAGTTGGATGAGCGGAAGGAATCGCGCCTGCGCACGAGCGTGCAGGCCGTCAAGCGTCTCATCCGCCTCGGCGACGACGCCATCGTCGTGCGCGGCATAGACGATCTGCTCGTCGCCCGCGCTCGCTGCTGCAATCCGGTACACGGCGAACCGATCATCGGCTACGTTACGCGCGGCAAGGGAGTCGCCGTCCACGCCGAGCGTTGCAAGAACGTGCAGGCGTTGATGGTCAACCCGGAGCGCATCGTCGCGGTCGAATGGGCGGGCAAGAGCGACCACGCCGCTTACGCCGTCAAACTGCTCGCCGTGACGGAGAATCGCACCGGCATGATCGCCGGAATCACGAGCGCGATCTCTGACATGAAGACCGGCATCCGCGACGCGCGCGCGTCGGTTGCGCCAGACAATCACGGGCGCATAGAGGTGACGGTCGAGGTCTTCGACGTGAAGCATCTGGATAAAGTCATGCGCGCGGTGCGCGGCGTGCCGGGCGTGCTCGACGTAGAACGTTTGCAGGGAGCCGCTTGATGCCTCGTGCCGTTCGTTACGCCGGACACTTCGCGCGAACCGGACGCAATCACAGCCAGTTTTAAGCTTATTTCTTATTAATTCACGCGCAAGCATCCGTCACGCCATAAAACTCATCTGTAATATTTAAGTCTGTTTTTCCGCGACTCTGAGACGTGAAGGCGCAACCGCCGCGGAAGTCCGTGTGTGCACACGCGTTGGTCTGGCGGCGAAGTTTTTGTTACAATGCGCAGTTTGCTTGGCGAGACTAAAAAAAGGATATGCAGACCGTGAGGGAGATCGTCGCAACAGAAGCCGCGCCTCAGGCCATCGGCCCTTATTCGCAGGCCATACAGGTGGGAGATTTCGTCTTTACGTCGGGACAGATTCCGATTGATCCGCAGACGGGCGCGTTTGTCGAAGGTGGAATCGCGGAGCAGACGGAGCAGGTTTTGCGTAATCTCGCGGAGGTTTTGCGGGCAGCGGGAACGAGTCTCGCGTCGGTGGTGAAGACGACCGTGTTTCTCGCCGATATGAACGACTTCGCGGCGATGAACGAAGTCTATGCGCGCTATTTCTCAAACGAACCGCCCGCGCGTTCAACCGTCCAGGCCGCGCGTCTGCCGCGCGACGCGCGCGTCGAGATTGACGCAATAGCTGTTAAAACAGGTACGAGTGACGGGTGACAAGTGACAAGTGACAAGTTAAAACAGAAGAAGGTTCTTGTCTTAAATTCGTCACACGTCACTTGTCACTCGTCACTGTAGTTAAGCCGCTTTGGCTGTTTGCGCTACTTTGGTTACTTTGTTGCCTTTGATGCAACTGGTGCAAACCTTCATGCGCACCACCCCGCCTTGCGGGCGTTGCGTGCGGATTTCTTGCAGGTTGGGATTGAAACGCCGGCGTGTGCGATTGTTCGCGTGGGAGACGTTGTTACCGAATTGTGGGCCTTTGCCGCAGACTTCGCATCGTTTAGCCATGATTGCTTTATGAACCTCCGAATAGTGGAAAGCGCGCCGCGCGAGTCGCCAACACACACGGTGAGGACTTGAAGCACGCGGGAAACCAAAATATATAGCAAACAGTTTTACCAGAGGTCAAGCGCGCAGAGCTTGTGCTGCCGAGCGCGACAGTTCGATTGGATCGTCACATAAAAGTTGAAGGAGTAGAAATCCACAGTGTATAGAGCCGCCAAACAGATCAGTCTTCTCATCCTCGTCACGTCACTCGCGGTTGTCTTCGTTGCCTGCGACCGCACCAAAGGCGGCGGCGACAGTAAGGGGACAGCCGTTGCCGCTTCGGTCAACGATAAAAAGATCATGTTGACCGAGGTGGACAAGATTCTTGAGCAGCAGGCCAAGAACCAGCAGGTGCAGTTCTCCGACATGTCGCAACTCGAACTCGCCGCCGGACGCCTGCAAGTGCTCGACGAGTTGATCCGCCGCGAAGTGCTTTTCCAGCGCGCCGAGAAAGAGAATCTCTTGCCCAAAGACGAAGAGGTAACGCAGGTCATCAACGAGCAAAAACTGCAACTCGGAACGCAGGAAGAGTTTCAACGTGCGCTTAAAGAATCGGGGCAGACGGAAGAGGCCATGCGCGACATCGCGCGTCGCCAGTTGGCGATTCAAAAGCTGCTCGACCGCACAGCCGCCAAGATCGAGCCGCCGACCGATAAAGAGGTAGAAGACTTTTACAACAGCAACCGTCAGAACTACGTGAACACACGGGGCGTCCAATTATCCGCCATCATCGTCGACCCGGCGGACAACGGCGCGACGAATGATGCCAAGAATGAAGCCGAAGCCAAAAACAAGATTGACATTATCAATCAAAGATTAAAGAGCGGCGCTGATTTTGCCACCGTCGCGCGCGAACAGAGTGAAGACGCGCAGAGCGTGCCGCGAGGTGGCGATATCGGCTTTGCCACTGAGGAGCAACTTAAACAGAATGGTTTTCCTCCGAACGTGATCGCCGACCTATTCAATAACATGGAAGTTGGAAAAATCACCTCGCCAATCCAACTCAGCGGGCGATGGACAATTTTCAAGCTCACGAACAGGCGTTTGCAGACCGAGAATCTAACACTGGACAACCCGGATGTGCGCAAAGACGCCACGGAACGCATCCTCAACCAGCGCAAGCAAATCCTGAACGCGGCGATGCTCGAAGTCGCCATCCGCGAAGCGAAGATCACGAACAATCTGGCGCAGGACATGCTCAACAGTCCGACCAGTTTGAGCAGCCTGCGTCCCGCCGGAAGCCGTCCGGCAACGACGGCGACGCCGCCCGCCCCGACTTCAAGCCCCGCGGCTTCGTCTTCGCCCACAACGGCGGCGAGTGCTACACCGGCGTCCAACACCAACTCGGCGAATACCGGCAAGTAACTGTTGTAAAGTTGGACTACCGCTGCGGCTGTCGCTGATTCGGCTCGAACACACAAATCGTGAATCGTAAATAGAAACTGCTCGT
>DASYMM010000427.1:0-16436 GCA_036009085.1 Pyrinomonadaceae bacterium
TGCACGAAGACCTGCATGTAAGGCGAGATGGTCGTGCCGATCAAAGCGACGAGCGTGAACAGATAATGGCTATCGTAGTGAAACGCCGGACGCATCATCTGCCGCGCCACTTCGCCCCAAACCGGGCGCGCCATAAACGCCGAGACGATGTAGCCCAGAAAGACGAGCGACATGACGAGAAAGACGCGCTCGACCCTGCGGTACGAACCCTTCACGACAAGCCACCACACGGAGAACGCCGCGAGCGGCACGGAGATTTGACGCGGCACGCCGAACAACTCCGTCGCCGCCGCGATGCCGACAAACTCCGAGACGGTCACGCCCGCGTTTGCAATCAGCAACGCCGCCATGAAGACCATCGTTAAGCGCACGCCGAAACGCTCGCGAATCAAATCGGCCAAGCCCTTGCCCGTCACCACGCCCATCCGCGCGCACATCTCCTGCACGAGTCCGAGGCTGATCAAAATGGGAATGAACGTCCAGAGCAGCGTGTAGCCGAACTCCGCCCCGGCGGTCGAATAAGTGGCGATCCCGCCCGCGTCGTTGCCCGCGTTGGCGGCAACCATCCCCGGCCCGATGACTGCGAGATAAGCGATAAACCCCGTCCGCCGCGCCATCGTGCGCCGCACGCGCAGAGTGCCGCGCCGCCACAGGCGACGACTCATCTCCCGCACATCTGTACGCGACACGACCACTTGGAGGTTCTCCGTCCGTCATAAGAACTCTTCGGATCAACGGCTAAAAAAGCTCAAACGCCCGGTTAGAGGAGCTTTCTTCAACGCAGCGGCAGAAATCCGACCTGCCCTTCTCATTCACCCTCGATGCTGCACTCCGCCAAGAGCAATACTTCTTCGATGGCGACACCGACAGGCACCTCTTGCCGCACTTCAAATACGCCCGGCATCGGGAGTCCTGCCGCTACTCGTTCGTAAGCGAATCCCGCCATCGTGCTCACGTCGTGGGTGAGCAAGACCCGTCCTTCGCTTGCCGCCCAAGCAAGCACCTGGCGATCATCGGCGCGACCTATCCCGGAATCCTGCTTACGATGAATGTCGAGATCGGGCTGACGCCGTAGAACCCCGCGCAAGATGCGGTTGTTGAAGTCTTCATCGGTGGCGAGTTTGATCATGCGTCAAGCGGTTCGACGGCGTGCCAGTAGCCGCTCGCGTAAGCCTGCCTGCGGGAAACGAGTTTCCGCCTCGCGGCGCACTTCGTCCCGCTGCGCCTGCCGTCGTTGCAAATATGCTTCGACCTCTGTTTGGTTCTGAAGGTAGTAGGTGATCACCGCGTACACGTCCGAGAGATCGAGTGTTGAGTAGTCAACCACTATCTCCTCCGGCGTTGCCCCTTGCTTAAAAGCGAAGATCACGGTGTCCAGAGACACACGCGTATCACCGACGCGCAGCACATCCTGCTCGTCTGTGATAAGCGGCACCGGCTTACTTTGAAGCGAAAGATTTGTTGTCATCTTAAGGACTTTCCCTTAGCCAAACAATCTCGGCAGGCGTTGCCGCCAACCCTTTGGCAATAATAACTCCATTGCGTCGTCAACGGTGACGATGCCGGCGATCTCTCCCAAGTCATCCACGACGGGGAGGGCGAGGAGGTTGTATTCGGCGATCTTGTGCGCCACGTCTTTGGCGGAATCGTCGGGGTGCGCGCTTTGGAAGTCGTCGCGCATGACGTGTTCGAGCGGCGCGGCGGGGTCTGCGAGGATAAGGCTGCGCAGGGCGATCACGCCGGACAGTTTCCAAGAGCCTTCGCGTTCGACAACGTAGAGGTAGTAGATCATGTTCGGGGTTTCGGCCATCTCGCGCAAGGTGGCGAGCGCTTCGCCGACCGTAAGCCCTTGCGGGAGCGTGATGAATTCGTTCGTCATCAGGCCGCCCGCCGTGTCGTCTTCGTAGGGGAGGAGTTCGGCCACGTCGGTCTTCTCCTCGCCCTCCATGCGGCTCAGCAAATCTTCTGCGGTGGCTTCGGGCAGGTCGCCGAGCACGTCCGCCGCTTCGTCGGGCGACATCCATTCGAGGATGTCTGCGGCGCGCTCCTTGTCCATGTCGCCGATGATGCGCACCTGATTTTCGTCGTGCATCTCTTCCAGAGTCTCCGCGGCGGTCTCGTCGTCGAGCGCGGCGACGACCTCCGCGCCCTGACGATATGACAGAGCCTCCGCGAGCCGCGCGATCTCCACCGGATGCAGGCGCGACAACTTATCGCGCGAAGACTTGAGACGCACCGCCGTCGTATCGGTCGCGAGATAGCCCACGTCCGCCCAATCAATGACTTCGACCGGGCGACGGCTGCCGAGGAAACCAGCCGGGGCGAGCCTACGCCAGAGTCCTTGCAGGCTCACGTCCGCGCCCGTTACGCGCCACTCGCCAGCCACTTCGATCAATTGCACGTCGTTGACGCGCACGACGCGTTTGCCGTCCACGTCAATCAACTGCTTGTCGAGCACGTCGCGCGCGAGCAGCACCTCGCCGTCGCGTCGCTTGAAGTCGCGGAGGTCTAGGAGGTCGAAGTTGAGTTGCGCGCCCGATTCGTCAAACTTGGCGATGCGCGTGCGCGGCAGGTAGATGAGACGCCGCGCGTGGCGTGCGACGAGTCCGTTGACGGGCGGGTGATCTTCGCCGAGATGCACGATGACATCTTTGATCGAGGCCACGGGGCGGCCTTCCACATCGCGCACGGGGCGACGAAGCACCTGAGATAAATAGAGCATGAACGGATATTAAAAGGGGAAGCGGAAAAGGGGAAGCGGAAAGTAGGGATGAAGTAAAAACTGTCCGTTGTCCGTGGTCAGTTGTCGGTGGTCAGTTGTTTTTTGTCCGGGGCAGCTTGTCGCTTTTATCTTTAGCAACTGGCTCGGAAAGCCACACGCAACGGACAACTGACTATCTTCCCTCATCCTTCGCCTTCAAAATTCTGACGGCGTGTTCGAGCGCGGGGTCGCGCCCGTCGCGCAGGTCGCGGCGGGTGGGTTGGACGAGTTCGTCGGGCGTGATGCCTGCGCCTTCGAGGCGTGTGTGGCGCGCGGTGCGGAAGTCCATCTCGCTGATGTCGAGGAGTCCGCCGTCGGGCAAGGTGTGGCGGCGGCGGATGGCGAGCACGCAGCCGCACGTCTGCTCGCCGACCACGCTCGCGCGCTTCGACTCCTGCAACGCGGCGGCGAAGATTTCCGCAGCAGACGCCGTGCGCGTGCTCGTCAGGACGACGACCGCGCCGCGAAACTCCGCGACGGCATCGGCGGCAAAGAGCATCGCGGCGCGCGTCTGCGGCGTGGAAGCGATGCGCCCTTCGCGGTCTGTGAACTCGCCGAGGTTCGTTCCTTGCGGCAGGAAAGCGGAGGCGATGTCGGTCATCGTTTCGGCGTGGCCGCCGCCGTTGTCGCGCAGGTCGATGATGAGGCCGCGCGCCGTGCGCAGTTCGCCACGGCGCAGCGCGCGCATCAACTCGCTGGCGATCTCCGGCACGAAGATGTTGAAATTGACGACCGGAAAGCCCTCCGCTTTTTGCACGCGGAGCGCGGGCGCGCGATTTTGCAGCACGCGATGCAGGCGTATCTTCTTCGTCGCGCGCCCGTCGTTCGTCGCGAATGTGGCTGTGACGAACGTGTCGCGCGCGCCTCTGAACAGACGCGCGGCGGCGTGTTGACGCGCCGCCACGTCGGTTGACGCACCCGTCTCCTCCTTCAAATTACGCGCAAAGACCGTAGCGACGGGTTCGCCCTCTATCTCCAACAACTCGTCGCCCGCGCGCACGCCGCCCCGCGCGGCCTCGCTCTCGCGCTCGACGTTCGTGACGACAATCTCGCCCGCGATCTCGCGCAGGGAGACGCCGACGCTGATGTAGGTCGGGCGTTGCCAATCGAAGCGTTCGTCGGGCGCGAAGACGCGCGTGTGCGCGTCGCGCAAGCGGCTCGTCAGGCGGCGCAGCACCGTGTAAAACTCCGTCTCCCCGTGCGCCTCGGCGGCGAGCGGGCGCAGGCGCGCGCGCAACTCGTCCCAGTCAACGCCGTGCAGAGTCGGGTCGTAATAACGCTCGCGGATCACGCGCCACGTCTCGTCGAAGACGATGAGGCGACCCTCGCGCGTCGCCGTCGTCACGCGGTCGCGCGCCGAAGAAGCTGGTGAAAGGGTACTCGGGACAGGGTAAAGGACGAAGACGAGGAACAGCGCGAGCGGCAGCGCACGATAACGGCGAGAGCGAAAACCGCGAGATGAAAACTGTCGCATACTCTTTTCCCTTCCCCTTTACCCTTTTCCCTTCGTGTCTTCCGGCGGGCGTCGGAAGTTATAGCGCAGCAGGACGCGGATGGGAATGGCTCGCCCGTCGCGCGTGGCCGGACGGAAGTGGAGTTGGCGCACCGTGGCGACGACCGCTTCGTTTAAACCGTAGCCAGCCCAGCGCACGATCTCAATATCTTTGACTTCGCCCGCCGCGTCAACCTCGACGAGCGCGTCCACCGTGGCTTCCGCCGCCACGCGCGCCGCCGTCGCAGGGTAAGCCGGGCGGAGACTCCGGTAGGGTTGCGGCGCGCGATAGTTCGAGGCGGCGGGGCTGCCCTCCTCCGGCTCAGCTTCAAACGCGCCCGCCGCATCCTCCTGTTCGCGCGCACGCTGCCGCTCACGCCTCCCGGCCTCCTGCGCTTTGGAGATCGTTTCGGCGTAACGCGACGCGCGTGCGCGCAGTTCGGCTAACAGGCTCTTTTCGGCTTCGGCGGGCGCGTCGGCTTCGGCGTCGAAGTGTTCCCAGAGGACGAGCCGCCCCGTCTCCGCGCTGACGAGAAAGAGCGCGACGTATGACTCGAAATAATCCCCGCGCGCAGACGACGTGCGGCGCAGGGTTTGCGCTTCGCCCGTGAAGTAAAAGTCGCAGCCGATTGCGCCGCCGAGGTCGCGCGCTTCGGCAAGCGTCAGGTTGAGCGAACCGGCGTAGCCCGCGCCGCGCGCGGCGGTGCGTGCTTGTGCGCGATTGACGAGGTCTAGATTCGACGTTTTGGCGAGCGCGTTGGAGAGTTCGTCAGCCGCGCGCCGTCCGGTCTCCGTCTCGCCGAGATCGAGCACGGCGACGCCCGCCCGTTCGGCAGCAACGCGAGCGTGCGCCGCCGTCGCGCACGGCGCGAGCGCGCACAGGGCGAGGCAGATCAGTTGTGCGAGACGAAATTTCACAAGCTTGACGGGCATTTGACTCGTCGGCATCTTTGCGGTACAAGCGAATTGTTTCCGAATGAAGGGCGTCGTCGTTTCAGACGCGCGGCAGAGGCGTTTCCGCGAAAGCGCAACGCGCATATCCAGAGCTCGACTCAATAAAAGTTTAGCATCATTCCGGCGTGCGGCCTCGCGTGAAGGCGCACTTCATTCCACGCACGCGCCCGCGCCGCGGTAGGTTATAATCGCGTCCAAACTTCTTCCGCGCTCCGCCGCTCTCTATGGTGGAGCACGGCATCAACACCGGAACATCCATCAACGACTGAGAGGCGCGTCTGGTTAAATTGAAGCACGCGCCGTGGAGTGAAACGCTTTATGAAACGTATCAGAAATTTTTGCCTGGCGATTGCCGTCTTCGCGCTCGCCTCCGGCAACCCAATCGCCGCTCTGGCGCAAACCAATAACCGCAACGCGGCATCGGCTCCGCTCGTCGCCCCGCGTCTCGATTTCGAGAAGTATAAACTGAAGAACGGCCTCGAAGTGATCCTCGTCGAAGATCATCGCCTGCCGCTCGTCGCCACCAATTTGTGGTACCACGTCGGCCCGGCCAACGAACGCCCCGGCCTGACGGGCTTCGCGCACCTCTTCGAGCACATGATGTTTCAGGGCTCGAAGCACGTCGGCGACGACGCGCACTTCAAGCTGCTCGAAGGCGCGGGCGCGAACGACATCAACGGCACGACCGACTTCGACCGCACCAACTATTTCGAGACGCTGCCCTCCAACCAACTCGAACTCTCGCTCTGGCTGGAAAGCGACCGCATGGGATTTTTGCTCGACACGCTCGACGGCGCAAAGCTCGCCAACCAGCGCGACGTGGTGCGCAACGAACGTCGTCAGGGCGAAAACTCACCTTACGGACTCGTGGAAGAAGCGGTCTATCACCAACTCTTCCCGAAGTCACATCCTTATTACGCCTCCGTCATCGGCTCGCACGCCGACATCGAATCGGCGCGGCTGAAAGACGTGCGCGAGTTTTTCAAAACCTACTACGCGCCCAACAATGCGAGCCTCGCCATCGTCGGCGACATCAACAAGGCGCAGGCGAAGGCTCTGGTCGAAAAATATTTCGGCGCCATCCCGGCAGGCCCGCCCGTGCCGAAGTTGAACGTCAGCACGCCGTCCATCACCTCGGAGCGGCGCGAGGTCGTCACGGATCAGGTCGAACTCCCGCGCGTCTACATGGCGTGGCTCACCGATCCGGTCTACAAGCCCGGCGACGCCGAAGCTGATCTCTTAGCGATGATTCTCGGCGGCGGGAAATCCAGTCGGCTTTACAAGCGGCTCGTCTATGAGAGACAGATCGCGCAGGATGTCGGCGTCAGCCAGAACTCGCTCATCCTCGGCTCGGTCTTTCAAATTCAGGCGACGGCGAAGCCCGGCGTCAAACCAGAAGACCTCGAAAAAGCGATCAACGAAGAACTCGACGCCGTGCGCAAAGACGGCGTGCGGTCTGAAGAAATCTCCCGCGCACGCAACGTCATCCAGACGCGCATCGTGCAGGGCTTGGAGACGCTCGGCGGCTTCGGCGGCGTGGCCGACCGCCTCAACCAGTACAACCATTATCTCGGCGACCCGTCGTTCCTCGCCAAAGATTTAGAGCGTTACGACAAGGCGACGGCCGCCGCCGTGCAGAAGGTGGCGCAGGAGAAGTTGACGAACAACGCGCGCGTCGTCGTCTATGGCGTGCCCGGAAAGAAGGTCGTGGACGACGTGCCGAAGACGACCGAGGCCGAGGCGAGCGCGTCGGCAGCGGCAACACCCGCGAGTGGCAACGGCGCACAGCAGGCAGACGACGCTTGGCGCAATCAAGTGCCGCAGGCCGGAGCCGCTTCCAAGCTCGCGCTGCCCGTGCCCAAATCTTTCAAACTCGCAAACGGCCTCACGGTGCTGCTCGCAGAGAAGCACAACTTGCCGGTCGTCGCCGCCAACCTCGTCGTCCTGAGCGGCAGCGAAGCCAACCCGGCTGACAAGCCCGGTCTCGCTTCGTTCACGGCCGACATGCTCGACGAAGGCACGGCCAAACGTTCGACCTTGCAGATCGCCGAAGACGTGGCGGCCATCGGCGCGACGCTCGGCACCGGCTCTTCGAGCGACGCCTCGACCGTCAGCGTCCGCACCTTGAAGAAGAACGCGGACACCGCGCTCGAAATCCTCGCAGACGTTGCGCTCCAACCCGCTTTCGCCGCGAAGGAACTCGACCGCGTGCGCAACACGCGCCTGACGCAAGTGCTTCAGCAACGCGACAACCCGAACGTGCTGGCGAGCAAAGTTTTCAACAGCGAAGTCTATGGCACGAGCCATCCTTACGGCTACACCGAACTCGGCACGGAAGATTCGATCAAGGCCGTCACGCGCGAAGACATGTCGAAGTTCTGGCAGGCGGGCTACGTGCCGGAGAACGCCGCGCTCGTCGTCGCGGGCGACCTGAGCGAAAGCGAACTGCGCGCTCTCGCCGAGAAGCATTTCGGCAAGTGGGCGGGCAAGGCCGGGACGGTGACGCGCCCCGAAGTGCGCGCCGCATCCGCGCGCCGCATCCTGCTCGTTGACAAACCCGGCGCGCCGCAGACGGCCTTGCGCATCGGCATGGTCGGCGTGCCGCGCGCCAACCCCGACTACGTGCCCATCGAAGTGATGAACACAGGGCTCGGCGGTCTCTTCTCAAGCCGCATCAACATGAACCTGCGCGAGAAGAACGGCTACACCTACGGCGCGGGCTCGACCTTCCAGTTCCGGCGCGGCCCCGGCCCGTTCTTTACGGCCACGAGCGTCCGCACGGATGTCACGGCTCCGGCGGTGCGGGAGATTTTCAACGAGTTCGAGCGGATGCGCGCGTCGGACGTGAGCGCGGAAGAGTTGAAGATCGCGAAAGACTCCTTCGCGCGTTCGCTGCCGGGACTCTTCGAGACGACCGGACAGGCGGCGGCGACCATCGGGCAGATTTTCATCTACAGTCTGCCGCTCGATTATTACAGCACGCTGCCGGGCAAGATTGACGCCGTTACCGTCGCAGACGTGCGGCGCGTCGCGGAGAAGTATCTGTTGCCCGACTCGATGGTCATCGTGGCCGTCGGCGACCGCAGCAAGATCGAGCCGGAGTTGCTGAAACTCAACCTCGGCAAAGTCGAAGCGCGCGGTGCGGACGGCAAGGCCACGACAACGCCGGATAAGTAATCGCGGCTGGAGAGTTTTAGTAACTAGGACTCACCGCAGAGACGCGGAGCAAAGCCGCAGAGGGGGCGCAGAGATTCAAATCTCTGCGCCCCCTCTGCGGTTCTCTGCGTCTCTGCGGTGAATGCTTTTACATCCACGCGAATCCAACCCGAATTTGTCTTACCTGCGCACCGCCTCTTTGCTAACTTCCTTGTTAGATTCTGTCTCAACTAATTCGGCGACGGCGCGGTGCGGTTCGCGCTGCCCGGCCATGCGCGCGAACAAGTTTTCGTACAGGTCAACGATGCGTTCCCAGTCGTAGTGTTCGCTCACGCGCTTCTGCGCGCGCTGGCGATAGGAGTTGACGAGCGAGCCGTCGCGCAGGACGCGTTGGAGTTTCTCTTCGAGGTCTTTTTCGTCGCTGTAGGGAATGCCCGCTTCGCCCACGGCCTCTATGTTTTCGGGCGTGGCGAGCGTCAGGACGCAGTTGCCGTAACCCATCGCTTCGAGGAGCGCGGGATGCGTGCCGCCGACTTCCGTGGCGTGGACGTAGCAATAAGCGTTCTGTTGCAGCGCGCGATACGCGTCGCCGAAGACGAAACTCGTGAAGACGATGCGACGGTCGCGCCCGGCAGAGGCGCGCAACTCTTCGATGTACTCGTGCGCGTAGGGCGCATCGCCGACGATGACGAGTTTGTGCGAAGTGCGCACGCGCTTGAAGGCTTCGATGACGAGCCGCGCGTTGTTCTCCGGCTCAAGGCGCGAGACGTAGAGCACGTAGCGGTTCGGCTCCACGCCCCAACGACGCACAGCCATGCGGTCAGGGATGCGCGCCACCTCCGCGCCGTAGGCGATCATCGTCGTCGGATGATTGTATTGCGCCATGTAATAGTCTTGAATGACGCGCGCGTCGGTTACGGTCACGTTCGGGAGGATGGTGGAGAGTCGTTCGGCGAGCAGGTAGTAACGGCGCGCGAGCCAGTTCCACTTGCGGCGTTTGTGTTCGAGGCCGTCAACGTTGATGGCGACGGGCGTGCCCGCCAGGCGCACGATGGGCACGAAGGGCGCGTTGGCGGCGTTGCAGATGAGCGCGGCGTCGTAACGCTTCGTCGTCGAGTGGAGCGCGGAGAGAAAGGCGTGGACGATGGTGTCGAAATATTTATGGCGGAAGGTGGGGAGAACTTTCAGGTGGACGCCCCTGTATTCGAGCTGGCGCGGCGAGACGTAGTGCGAACGGCAATAGACCGTGACGTGATGGCCGCGCGCGACGAGCCGCGTCGAGAGTTGTTCGGCGAAAGTCTCAAAGCCCCCGTAGCTCGCGGGCACGCCCCGTGTTCCTAGAATCGCTATCCGCATCGCCGCCAAGAAGCAGTGACGAGTGACAAGTGACAAGTGACAAGAGAAGACAAGCCAATTATGAATCGAAAACCGTCAATAGATGGAAACCTGTTTTTCTATTTAGGATTCACGGTTGACGATTCACGGCTTTTTCTCGTCACTTGTCACTCGTCACTTGTCACAGCCCTTATCCTCCTGTCGCTTGTTCATAAACCTGCAAAGTTCGTCGCGCGGTATCGCGCCAACTGAATAGCGCGGCGCGTTCGAGTCCGCGCTGTCGTAAGGTGGCGCGGAAGTCTTCGTCGTCGATGAGGCGTCCTATCCCCGCGCCGATGGCGTCCGTGTCAAAAGGGTCAACTAATATTCCTGCGTCGCCCACTACTTCCGGCAGACTCGTCCGGTCGCCCGCGATGACGGGCGCGCCGCAACTCATGGCTTCCAGCGGCAACAACCCGAACCCCTCGAAGTATGAAGGATAGACGAAGCAGAGCGCGCCCGTGTAGAGCGCGGGCAAGTCGCGTTCGGGCACGTAGCCTGTAAAGATCACATTTGCAGCAACGCCGGATTGCTCGACGGCGCGCAGCGTTTCTCCGTAAAGCCACGCGCGTTTCCCCACTAAAACGAGTTGGGGAAGATTAGCTTGGGAACGCGAGCGGCGCAAGTCCGAGTAGGCGCGCACGAGCCTGACGAGATTCTTGCGCGGCTGAATCGAACCGACCGCGAGCACGTAATCTCCACTGATGCCGTACCTTCTTTTCACAGCAGTTACGCTCTCTGCGGGCGCGGGACGAAAGTGCGGCGCGGCGGCTTCGAGCGTCACCGTGACGCGTTCGGGCGCGACGTTGTAAGTCTCTATCAGATCGCGACGGGAAAATTCGGAGGGCGTGATGATGTGCGCGGCGGTGCGCGCCGTGCGGCGCACGGTGAGTCGCAGTTGCATCCAACTGCGGCGATTGAAAGTCTCCGGCAAGTGCTCGAAGGCGAGGTCGTGTATGGTCGAGACGACGGGACAGGGCGCAAACGGTGGCGCGGTGAACTGCACGTGCAACAGATCAACCGGGCGGCGGCGCAACTCGAAGGGGAACGTGAGCGGGATGCGCACGAAGGGCGTGTGCGGCAGAGTGCGGCGCACAGAGACGTGCGGCCAGCGACCCGTGAAACGCTCGGACGCCGCGCGCTTCGTCACGTAGAGCGTGTAACGATTGGCAGTGTCGAGCGCGGCCAACGCTTCGATCAAATTCGTGATGTAAGTCTCGTTCCCGGCCAACCCTGTGCCGACCGAGTGCGCGTCAATCGCGATGTGCAAGCGGTTCAGTTGCTCCCGTGCGCCCTTCCGGCGTCGAGTTTTGTGGAGGGGGAAATTTAACGCGCGCGAGTTTACCCCACGCGCTCACCCGGCGGGAAGCACGCCGCGAAAGCTGCGACGGTGGATGGGGCAGGCTCCGTGCGTGCGCAGAGCCTCAAGGTGCGCGCGCGTGCCGTAGCCGACGTGCGAGGCGAAACCGTATTCGGGATAGACTGCGTCGTAGTCGCGCATGAGCGCGTCGCGGTAAGTTTTGGCGATGACGGAGGCGGCGGCGATGGAAGCGGAAATAGAGTCGCCGCGAATGATGGCGCGTTGCGGGAGGGCGATTTCTCTCAGTTGGAGCGCGTCAATCAAGAGGAAGTCGGCGCAGGGTTTGAGTTCGCCGAGCGCGTGGCACATGGCGCGGCGCGTGGCGATGAGGATGTTGGTGCTGTCAATCTCTTCCGGCGGGATGAGGCCGACGCCGTAACAGAGCGCAGAGTTTTTGAGTTCTCCGGCGATGCGCTCGCGCTGCAACGCAGACAACTTCTTCGAGTCGTCCAAACCTTCCGGCAGAGGCGCGTCCGGGTTGAGAATCACCGCGGCGGCGACGACCGGCCCGGCCAGCGCGCCGCGCCCCACCTCGTCCACGCCCGCGATCATCCGATGACCGCCCGCCCGCGCCTCGTCCTCAAACGCCGTGCAAATCTCGGATACGCGTTTTTGCCGCACGATAAGAAAACAGTGACGAGTGACAGGTGACGAGTGACGAGCAAGACGGAAGACAAGTCTTTTGTTTTAACCCGTTACTTGTCACTCGTCACTTCTTTACTTGTTCTTGCGGGCGGCGGCAGCGGCGGCTTGCACCTGGCTGCTCGCCGTCGGGCGCGTGTCGCGCTCGCGGATGCGTGCGGCTTTGCCGCGCAGGTTGCGCAGGTAATAGAGTTTCGCGCGGCGCACCCGGCCGCGTTTGACGACTTCGATGTCTTTCACAATCGTCGCGTAGAGCGGAAAGATGCGTTCGACGCCGATGCCGAAACTGATCTTGCGCACGGTGATCGTTTCGCGCACGCCGCCGCCTTTGCGCGCGATGACGAGTCCTTCAAAGACCTGCAAGCGTTCTTTCGTCTCCGATTCCTTCACGCGCACGTGGACGCGCACCGTGTCTCCCGGCTGAAAGTCCGGGATCGTCTTATTCATCTGAGTTTTTTCGAGAGCATCTAAACGATTCATAACTAACACTCCATAATTAACTTTTAGCTATTGGCTTTCAGCTATCAGCTTTAGTCTTCGGTTTTGAAACTGAAAGCCGACTGCTTTGAAAAAATTATTCTTCCGGCTCGCCTTCTTCTGCGAGCCAAGCGCGTTCGGCATCGGTGAGCGAGGCGCGCGTTAAAAGATCGGGACGGTTGCGGCGCGTCTTGCGTAGCGCACGCCGCCTGCGCCAGCGCGCGATCTCGG
Source organism: Pyrinomonadaceae bacterium (assembly GCA_036009085.1). Lineage (GTDB taxonomy): Bacteria > Acidobacteriota > Blastocatellia > Pyrinomonadales > Pyrinomonadaceae > JAIVJZ01. The sequence goes on from DASYMM010000427.1 coordinate 12,448, forward strand.
CATGGTTGCCGCCGAGCAAAACTTCCGGCACGCGCATTCCGCGAAACTCCGGCGGGCGCGTGTAGTGCGGAAAGTCCAACAGCCCGTCGGAGAAGGAATCGTTCGACGCCGAAGTGTCGCTCCCGAGCGCGCCCGGTATCAAACGCACAATCGCATCAACCAACACGACCGCTGCCGGTTCGCCGCCTGACAAAACGTAATCTCCGATAGAGATTTCATCCGTCGCCAGCGTTTCGACGACGCGCTCGTCCACGCCCTCGTAACGACCGCAGATGAGCACCAGATGTTTCGCCGCCGCCAACTCCGCCGCGACCGCTTGACTGAGGACGCGACCCTGCGGCGAAAGCATCACGACGCGCGCGCCCGTGCCCGCGAGTTCCGTTGCATCATTCGCGCCCGTCAAAGATTCCACTGCTGCAAAGAGCGGTTCGGGCTTCAAGACCATCCCGTCGCCGCCGCCGAACGGGCGGTCGTCAACCATCCTGTGCTTATCCGTCGTCCACGCGCGCAAATCGTGCGCCTTGATCTCGACCAACCCGCTCGCGCCCGCGCGCCGCACGATCCCGTAATCAAACACCGTGCGGAAGTAGTCTGGAAAGATCGTGACAATGTCAAAACGAATCATGGCAGAGGTCGGAGGCTAGAGGTCAGAGGTTAGTTATGATTTTTACTGACCTCTAACCTCCGGCCTCTAGCCTCTATAGTTCCAACAGTCCTTCCGGCGGATCGACGCGAATCAGTTTCGCCTCCGTGTCGATCTCCACGCAGATGCTTTCGGCGAGCGGGATCAGGTGTTCGCGCTCCGCTTCGTCTCTGACGACGAGCACCGGAGCCGCGCCCGTGTGCAGGACTTCCCGCACGCGCCCGATCTCCTGCCTCTCAATCGTCTCGACGCGGCAGTCAACGAGTTCCCAATCGTAGAACTCATCCTCTTCGAGTTCCACCACGTCCGACGCCGGCACGGCGAGTTCGAGTCCCACAAGCGACTTGGCCGCCTCCGGCGAATCGTACCCGGCAAACTTCAAGATGACGCGCCCGCCGTGCAGCCAACTCTTTTCAATCGAGAGCACGTCGCGCTCGCCCGACGCGTTCAGGGAGATCAATTCTTCAAGCCCGTCGAAGCGTTCGGGGAAATCGGTTAACAGGTCTGCGGCCACTTCGCCGCGGATGCCGCGCACCTTTGCGATGCGCGCGACGGCGATCAACTCCTCCTCGCCGTCCTCTCCCACCTCTTCTGCGCCTTCCGGCTGCGGCTCGTCCTCGTCGCTCATTCCACGATCTCTAAAATGTAGCGGCGACCCTGCTTCATGCTCACGGCATGAAACAGCGAACGCAGAGCGCGCACCGTCCGCCCCTGCCGCCCGATCAACTTGCCCATGTCGTCGGGCGCAACGCGCACCTCGATGATCACGCTTCGCTGATCGCGCCCCAACTCCTCGCGCACGTCCACCGCATCGGTGTCGTCCACGAGAGCCTTGACGATCATTTCGACGGTCTCTCTCATCGGTTTCAAGTTTCAGGTTTCAAGTTTCAGGACTGAGGTTCAACGTTTCTTCAACTTGAAACCTGCAACCTGAAACTTGAAACTAAGCCTCGGCTTGCGCCTTCGACTGGCTCTTGATCAACTGGCGGACGGTATCGGTCGGCTGCGCGCCGCGCTCGATCCAGTAGGTGATGCGCTCAAGGTTGAGTTTCACTTCCGCAGGGTTGCGCGTCGGGTTGTAAGTGCCGACGTTTTCAAGGTACGCCCCGTCGCGCTTCGACAATTTCTCTTTGACGACCACGCGATACGAAGGGCTTTTCTTCGCGCCCATGCGCATCAATCTGATTGCTAACAACTGTGTATCCTCCAGAATTCAGTGACGAGTGACGAGTGACAAGTGACGAGAGAAGGCAAGTAAATCGTGAATCGTCAATAGAGAAGAACAGTTTTAGTCTGTTCACGATTGACGATTCAGGTCTTTATAACTTGTCACTCGTCACTTGTCACTCGTCACTTCCTTTTCTTGTGTCGCGGCTTCTTGCGCAGTTTTTTGCGCCCGCTGCCGCCCGCTCCGGGAAGCGCGGGCAGATTCATACCGCCTTCGCCGTCTCCACCGCCGCCGCCCATCAATCCGCTCATGTCGGGCATGCCCATCATGCCGCCGAGTTTGCGCATCATGCGGCCTTTCATGCCGCCTCCGCCACCACCGCCGCCGAACAGACCCGCGCCCGACAACTGCTTCATCATCCCGCGCATCTCGACGTACTGTTTGATCAGCGCGTTCACTTCCGAGACGTTGACGCCCGAACCGCGCGCGATGCGACGACGCCGACTCGCGTTCAGAATGCGATGATCGCCCCGCTCCTCGCGCGTCATCGAATCAATGATCGCTTCGGTGCGCTTGAGTTCCCGCTCCATCTGCGCGGATTGCTCTTCGTCCAGATCAGGCATGCCCATCCCGCCGAGAAGTTGGTCGGGCAAGAGCTTCATGATCTTCGAGAACGAGCCGAGCTTCTTCACCTGTCGCAACTGGCTGCGAAAATCGTCGAGCGTAAACTCGTTCTTTTGCAGTTTCTTGAGTTGCGCTTCGGCTTCCGACTGGTCAACCTGCGACTGCACCTGCTCGATGAGCGAGAGCACGTCGCCCATGCCGAGGATGCGTTGCGCGATGCGGTCTGGATAGAACGGTTCGAGCGCGTCGTATTTTTCGCCGACGCCGACGAACTTCACGGGCTGCCCCGTCACCTGTTTGATCGAGAGCGCCGCGCCGCCGCGTGCATCGCCGTCCATCTTCGTCAGCACCACGCCCGTCACGCCGACCTGCGCGTGAAACTGTTCGCCGGATTTAACCGCGTCCTGCCCCGTCATCGCGTCCGCGACGAACAAGACTTCGACCGGATGCGTCTCCGCCTTGATCTGCTTCAACTCGTCCATCAACTCTTCGTCAATGTGGAGTCGTCCGGCGGTGTCAATCAAAAGCGTGTCGTAGCCCGTCTGCTGCGCGTGGCGGTAAGCCTCGCGCGCTAGTTCCACGGGGTTGTTCGACTCCGGCATCTCAAAGATCGACTGACCCGTCGCCTTCGCGATCACTTTCAACTGCTCGCGCGCCGCCGGTCGGTTCACGTCCGTCGAAACCAAGAGGGGCTTGCGTTCCTGATTCTTCGCGAGCCAGAGCGCGATCTTGCCCGTCGAAGTCGTCTTACCCGAACCTTGCAGGCCGACGATCATCACGACGTTCGGCACGGCCTTCGTAAACACGAGCCGCGAAGACTGGCCGCCCATCAGTTCGACAAGTTCGTCATAGACGATCTTGACGACCTGCTCTGAAGGCTTGAGTTCCTGCCAGACCTGCTGCCCTTCGGCCTTCTCCTTGACCGACGCGATGAATTCCTTCGCGACCTTATAATTAACGTCGGCTTCCAGGAGCGCGAGACGTATTTCGCGCAGAGCCGCGTCAACGTGCTCCGGCGTCAACACGCCCTCGCCGCGCAAATTCTTGAGCGTGCGCTTTAATTTATCGGATAAAGACTCGAACATGATGCCTCAGGCGCGGCCACGGGCTGTAGCCGAAAACTGACATGATAAAGGCGTGCGCAAGGAGAGTCAAGGACGAGGGGATGCCGGTTTCGGCCTCCGCACTTGCGGGCGCGGGCGGCTTCCGCTCTGGCACTGTGCTTGATTGATCACTCCGACGAACGCCACCACGCACGATTACAGTACAAAACACACAGGGGCAGACCACAGGGAGGATGAAAGATGGACGCAATCACACTGTTGAAAGCTGATCACGAAAAAGTATCCGGGCTTTTCGACCAACTCGAAGAGACGACCGAGCGCGCCGAAAAGACGCGCGAGGAGTTGTTCACAAAATTGCAGCAGGAGCCAGACCTGCACACCCATGTCGAAGAGAAAATCTTCTATCCCGCGCTCAAGGAATCGGATGAAACGCGCGACATCGTGCTGGAATCCTTTCAAGAGCATCACGTCGTTAAAGTGCTGCTCCGCG
>DASYMM010000428.1:0-3178 GCA_036009085.1 Pyrinomonadaceae bacterium
CGCGGCCACAGCGAGTCAATAAGGAGAGCACTATATCAGACACCTTCCAGCAATCTCCATTCCTAAAACGCATCCTGCCGCCGCCGTCTGATTAAAGCTTAACTATTTCAACAGTTGCTCCGCACGCGCCGGACGCGCTGAAACATGCTCGCAGTCGCGCGCCTGCATGAAATGCAGTCCACTTCGCGCCGGGCGAGTCGCCAATTTATTGCAGTCAATTTTAACTCGTCGCGTCAGGAGAGAGTCCAAAAAATTTTATCCTCCATCGCGCAACCGGGCGGCGCGCGAGAATTGTGATCCTTAATTCAGGATTCTTCCGCGTTAGTTAATGTAACCGCCTTTTGAAGGGGCGCAGACAAAATTCAAATTTGACCGGAACGATTATTTGCACGAGGAGAGTAACCATCATGTTTATTCGACGCCAACTAGCCTTAGCGATTTTGACCTTGAGCCTTTTAACCCAAGCCTTCGCCCAGACGGCACAGACCGCGCAGGAAGGCGCGGCGCAGGCCAAGCCCGAAGCCGCCGCCACGACGGCCGTGACCGCTTCGGTTGCCGGTAGCGGAGTCCGCTTCGCAGCCCCTACGGCGGCCTTGCAGTTGCGTCTTGAAATCTACGCCGCGAACGGCGAGCGCGTCTTCGATTCCGGCGCACGTCAGGGCAGCGTGCTCGACTGGCAACCGGCGGACGTGGCGCAAGGGCTGGCCGACGGTTCATATCTCTGCGTGGTGACGGTCAAAGACATTCAAGGCCGCGCCAAGCAGCGTCTCGGCACGCTCTCTCTCTCGGCGGGGCAGGCATCCTTGCAGCGCGTGCGCGAACAGGGAGTGACCGACGCGCAGAAGCAGACGCTCGCCGCGAGCGGTCGCGCGCAGGCCGGCGATCCGGCGGACGCCGACAACGCGCTCACCATTCTGCAACAGGGCAAGGCGCGCGCCGCCACCGTCACCGCGCACGACGGGCAGGACGGGCAAGTGACGAGCACGACCGGCGCGCTCACCTTCCGCACCGGCGACACCTACGCCGGACAGGATAAAGAACAGGTTCGCATCACGCCGGAAGGGCGCGTCGGCATCGGCACGGACAAGCCCGAAGAGTCGCTCGACGTGGCGGGCACCATCCGCGCACGCGGCATCAAGTTTGACGACGGCACCGTGCTCACCTCCGCCAAGAACGCGACGACTTCCGGCGTGGCCGTGCTCAGCGCAACGGACGGCGGCGGCACCGTGACGCCGAGCGCGACGGGCACGGGCACCGCAAACAAGTTGGCGAAGTGGATTGACGGCACCGGCACGCTCGGCGATTCGGGGCTGGCCGAACTCAATGGCCGCATCGGCATCGGCATCCCCAACCCGGCTGTCCGTCTCGACCTCGTCGAAACCACCGGACAGGCGCAACCCGTCCTTCAATTCCGCGACTCCGCAGCCAATAGCCCGCGCGGTCGTCTGCACGCAGGCACGGAGTCCGGCGTCGCCAAGCTGTTCCTCGAATTTTGGAAAGACACTACGCAGACCGGTTTTCCGAGCCGCGCCGTCGCGCTGGGCATGTCGAATCCCGGCGTCGTCACGCTCGAAAACGACTTTATCTTCTCCACGTATAACGGAGCGGCATGGTCTGAGCGGATGCGTATTCAGAATGCGACCGGCAACCTCGGCATCGGCACGACCAACCCGACGCAGAAACTCGAAGTCGCGGGCAGCGTCAAACTCTCCGGCGCGGGCAGCGCGCTCATCTTCCCCGACGGTACGAGCATGACGACGGCAGCGGCGGGCGGTGGTGGCGGCGGCGGTTCGATGTCCGGCACGAGCATCGTCAGTGCCATCAACGACCCGGCGACCGCAGGCGTCATCAGCGACGCACGCCTGGCTGGCAACGTCGCACGCCTGAACGGCGCGAACGCTTGGTCTGGCGCGAACGTCTTCGGCGCGGGTCTGTCGGCCAACAACGCGCTCGTCACGAACGTCGGCAACCCCGTCAACGCGGGCGACGCCGTCAACAAGGCTTACGCCGACTCGAACTTCATCAAGTTCGTCCCCGGCGCGGAACAACTCTCGGTCGGCGACGCCAACGGCACGGCTCCCATGATCAACCTGCGCGGCGGTTCGACCTGCTGCTCCGGCCCCGGCGGCCACACGCCCGCCTTCTTCAAAGTCTTCCAGAACGGCAGCATGGTCGCCACCGGCAACCTCGGCATCGGCGTCTCCCCGATGCAGGGCAAGGGCTACCGCACTTCGTGGGACAGCTACAAGGGCGCGTTCCGCTCCGGCTACGCCGACAACGAATGGGACGACGCGAATGTCGGCTTCTTCTCTTGGGCGGGCGGCTCGAACTCAACCGCCATCGGCCTCTACGCGCTCGCCTTCGGCGACACGAACTCGGCCGAGAGCACTTCGTCTATCGTCTTCGGCAGCGGCAATCAGGTGAAAGGCGCGGCGGGCTTCTCGGCGGGCGCAGGCAATCGCGTGTGCGACACCTACGGCGTCGCCTTCGGCAACAAAGCGCAATCCGGCGGCCCGCTTATCAACGGCAAGTGCGACCCCGACAGCTTCAACCTTCGCGGCCTCGCCGCCATCGCCATGGGCTTCAACGTAACGGCTGATCAGGATCACACGATAGCGATGGGCAAATTCGCCACGAACAACGGCTTCTCCGGCACGTTCATCTGGTCGGACGGCTCGGCCACGGCGAGCGCGGACACCTTCCGCAACACGGCGAACAACGAGTTTGCGGCGCGTGCGACGGGCGGCTTCCGCTTCCGCACGAATTTGACTGGCACGACGGGCTGCAACCTGCCCGCAGGCTCCGGCGTCTTCAACTGCACGTCGAGCCGCTACACCAAGCAGAACTTCCTCGCCGTCAACGGTGAAGACATTCTCGCTCGCCTGCGCAGCGTGCCCGTCACGACGTGGAACTACATCTCGGAGGGCGCGCAGTCCAAACACATGGGACCGATGGCCGAAGACTTCTACCAGGCGTTCGGCCTCGGCACGACCAACACCGCCATCGGCGTGCAAGACCTCGCGGGCGTCAGCCTCGCCGCGGTCAAGTCGCTCGACGAGCGCACCGCGCAACTGCAACAGCGCACGCTCGAAGTTGAAAAGCTCCGCTCCGAAGTTCAGGAACTTCGCGCCGCGAACGCCACGATGGAGCAACGCCTCGCCGCGCTCGAACAGAGCAT
>DASYMM010000429.1:0-3371 GCA_036009085.1 Pyrinomonadaceae bacterium
AGCAGAAAGTAGCCCGAGTTGTTGTAACGAAACTTCGACCCCGGCTCGAATTCCAGATCGCCGCTCGCGTACTTTTTGACGAACTCGACGGGCGTGTAAGGATCGCGGCTCACCTCTGCGAAGAAGTTCGGCAGCCCCGTATAGCTCGGGATGCCGGACGTGTGCGTCAGGAGATGATGGATCGTAACTTTGTCGCCCACGTCCTTGCGATAGTCGGGCAGATACTCGGAGAGTTTGCCGTCGAGTTTGAGTTTGCCCTGTTCGACGAGTTGCATGATGAGCGCGGCGGTGAACTGCTTGGTGATCGAGCCGAGGCGAAACTTGGTGTCCGCCTCGTTCGGCACGTTCCACTCCATGTTCGCCAGCCCCAGACCTTTTTTGTAAATGACTTTGCCGTTCTCCGCGACGAGCACCGCGCCGTTGAACTGCCGAATCTTGTTCGCGCGCGTCATGTATTCGTCAATGCGCGCGGCCTTGTCCTGCGCGAGCGCGACGGGCGCAGCGGCGAGCGCGACCAGCAAGATAAATAGCCGGATAACATTCGGACGTGCGACCTGTGTAAATCTCTTCATCTCTTATTCTCCTCAAAAATTGTATGTTCAGGATTGCGGCCAGCAGTGAGTAAAACCGTGGGCGGCACCAAGTGTTCCTGATTCAATACGCAGGCACGGGGTCGAGAGTTCCCGCGAAAGCGGAAGCGGCGGGTGTTGTAAATTTTTATGGAGTTTCGGCGTTATACTTGTTGGCGGGCGAATCTTTCGAGGGCGAGCGCGAGTCCCATGATGAGATAAAAGACCATCACCACTTCCGAGTCGCCGAGGTTGTAATGCACCAACCCGCTCGCGAAGAACCCTGTGAGGCCGCCGAGCGCGCCGAGCACGAGGCCGCGCTCCCGCCAATCATCCGGCACGGGCGCACGCCACAGACGCCACAGCATCCGCGCGTAAAGGAAGACGACCGCGAGCCACGCGAGGAGCGCGGGGAGGCCACGTTCCAGAGCGAGTTGTAAGGGCGTCGAATGCATGTGGCCGACCGGCAGACGCCCGCCGTCGAACAGCCCCCACTCGCGCCAGTGTCGCTTCAAAGAGTCCATCCCGACGCCGACGAAGACGTGGCGCGGTTCGCGCACGAACAACTCGAAGCCCTCTCGATAGACGGTCGTGCGCCAGGAGATCGAACCGTCCTTGCGATCAAAAAAACCCACGCCGCGCTTCTGCTGCAACACGTAAAGCCCGAGCGGCACGACCAAGAGCGCGCCGAGCGCGACCACGAGCGCGGCGCGACGACTGCCCACGCCGACGAGCGACATCACGACGACGGAGAGCAAAAACGAGAGCCACGAAGCGCGCGTCACCGTCAACAGCAACGCCGCGCCGATTCCGGCGCACGCCGCCGCAAGCAACACGCCCTGCCACGAATGCCACGAACGTCTCCTGCGTTGCGCGATGAACAGGCCGACGGCCAGAGAGCCGATGAGTTGCAAGACTTCGGCGTAGGTCGTGTAATGGCCGTAAAAGCCCGACGCGCGTTCGTCGCGCCCGCGCGTCCAACTCTGCAAGCCGAGTTGCGCTTCCGGCGTCGCGCCTGCGAGCAACGCGCCGCGCATCGCTTCCGCCTCGAATCGCCATTCGAGCCGATAGACGCCGAGCCGCGCCTGCGACCCTTCGCCCGTCGCCGTGGGCGCGGCCAAAGCGCGCGCCAGTTCGTCCGGCGAATGCAGCGGCGCGCCGTTAATCCTGAGCAGCGTGTCGCCTTCGTTAATCCCGGCGGCGCGCAGAGGGCTGTCCGGCGCAAGTTTCGACACCTTGACGCCGCGCCCGACGGCGCGCTGGCCGAACGTGTAGACGACATTGATCATGCACGAAGCGACGAGCGTGAGCGCGAGCAGGCGCAGCACGCGCCGCGAGTTAATGTTCTCCGCGACGAGATAGACGATAGTGAAGAGGCTCGCCGCGCGCAGTTTGCCGATGGACACGTCCGGGTCGTAGGAAGCGAGCGCGGAGATGAAGGTGAGTATGAAGAAGCCGAGCAGCGCGTAGTCAACGGGCGTGCGATGAAGTTGCGGGCGCGGGCGGAAAGCGAAGCGCAGCACCCAGATCAGCAGCCCGACGCCCCAGGCGATCTGCGTCCCCGCAATCGAGTGCGGCGCGCAGAAGGCCAACAGGAACAGGCACGCGACGAGCGCGCGTTCAGTAAGCATTATCACCACGAAGCATCACGGGCAGCGTGCGCAGGATGATCTTGAGGTCGAGCAAGAGCGACCAGTTTTCGATGTAGAAGAGATCGAGGCGCACCATCTCTTCAAACGAGAGACGGTTGCGACCCGACACCTGCCACAAGCCCGTCAGCCCCGGCTTCATGTCGAGACGCTTGCGATGCCAGAGTTCGTAGGCTTCGACTTCATAAGTGATCGGCGGGCGCGGCCCCACCACGCTCATGTCGCCGCGCAGCACATTCAACAACTGCGGCAACTCGTCGAGGCTCAAGCGTCTGAGCACGCGCCCGATGCGAGTGACGCGCGGGTCGGTGCGCAACTTATAGACGGGTTGCTCGTCGTCGCCGAGGTTCGTCTCCGCCCGCCCGGCGATGTAGTTGCGTTGATAATCGCGATGCGCGGCGTCGTCCGCGTTCGATTGCATCGTGCGGAATTTGAGGAAGAGGAAGATGCGCCCGTCCATCCCGACGCGCTCCTGCTTGTAAAAGACGCTGCCCCTCGAATCCAGCTTGATCAAGACGGCGATCACGAGCCAGAGCGGCGCGAGGAGCGCGAGCGCAAACAACGCGACGAGAATGTCCATCGTGCGTTTGACGATGCGCGCCGTGCCGGAGAGCGGTTCGCGGAACAGTTGGATCATCGGCAGCGCGCCGATCTGATCGATCTCCGTCTTGCGCGGCAGGCAGTTGAACAAACTCGGCGCGATGCGAAACTCGACGCCGCGTAAACGACCGACGCGCATCATCACGTCGAACAACAGATCGCCGGAGACGCCCGCGTCCGCGACGATCACTTCGTTGGCCGCCGTCTCGCGGATCGTCTCGGCCAGATCGCCGACGCTGGCGACGACGGGCACGCCCTCGAAAGTCTCCGGCACGCGTTTATCAATCGCGCCGTTCTCCACCACGCCGATCACCCGATAGCCCAACTCTGGTCGCTCGCGCATCTCCTTGATGCACAGGCTCGCTTCCGCGCCGCGCCCGACGACGAGCGTGGGAATCAAGTTCACGCCGCGCCGGCGCACGGCAGCCTGCGCCGCGCGCACGCTCATGCGCAGCGCGCCGAACGCCGCGAGCGCAAACGCGAAATCGAGCACGAAGACGGCGCGCGAATAAGAGAAGGCGCGAAAAGCCGTGCCGCCGCGATAGAGGAACGC
>DASYMM010000430.1:0-10423 GCA_036009085.1 Pyrinomonadaceae bacterium
AAATTCAACGCGAGCGAAACATTGAGGACATCACGATGAGCAGGATCGAGTGGTCGAGATACATGTTCAGCGAGTGGCTGTTATCCGGCGAGACCGGCGACTCTGCGGAGACTTCGTCCGACGCTACTCTGGACTCGTTCATCGCGGGCACGGGCGACGGGCTGGAAACGTTTCTCGCGCAGACCGGGTTGCAGAGCGCGCGTCGCAAAATGAGCCTCCAAACGTTCGGCGCGAACAACGGGCTCACGCCGCAAACTTCGGGCGGCGACTTTAACCTCGACACGATTCAGGGCGTGGCAGGCAATCGCAACATCACGCCGGAGTTCCGGCGCGAAGTTGCGGCGATGGCGGAGCGTCTCGGCACGCGCCCCGAATACATCATGGCCGTGATGAGCTTCGAGACGGGCGGCACGTTCAGCCCCGCCAAAGAGAATCGTTCGACGCACGCCACAGGGCTTATCCAGTTCATGCCCGATACCGCGCGGGGCATGCTCGCCGAAGAGGGCATCGACGTCACGAGTTCGCGTGCGCGTGAAATCTTCGCGGCGATGACTCCGATGGAGCAACTCGGGTACGTCGAAAAATATTTCGCGCAGAGAAAATTCAACGACCGGCTCGGCTCGCTCGAAGGCACCTACACCGCCGTCCTCTCCGGGCGCGCACGCGCAAACGGCGACGATGTCGTCTTCGGTCCCGGCGACGCCTACAACGCCAACGCGCCGCTCGATTGGAACAGAGACGGCCAGATCACCGCCGCAGAGGCCACCAACCCGGTCGCCTTCCGTCTCTTCGGCGGCGTTACGCGAGTGCAGGAACGTCTGCGCGAGTTGAACTATTACGACCGCAAGCCCGACGGCGATTACGGGCCGCGCACGCGCGCCGCGCTCGAACAGTTTCAACGCGACAACGGACTCACCCCGACCGGCTTGATGAATGAAGCGACCGGACGCGCCCTCGGCCTCGCGGGCGAACAGACTACGCAAACTCCGACCGACACGCGCCCCGCAGATCAAACGTCGGGCGATCTCGCGCGCGGCGCGACGGGCGCGGAAGTGGAGCGTTTGCAGGTTCAACTCGTCGCGCTCGGCCACCTCTCGGCGGCGGATAAAGCGACCGGACCCGGCATCTTCGGCACGCGCACCGAGCGCGCGCTCAAAGCCTTCCAGCGCGCAAACCATCTCTCGGAAAGCGGCGTCAATGATGAAGCCACGCGAACGGCCTTCGCACAGTTGAACGAGGGCGTGCGGCGCGGGAGCGACCAGCGCAGTCTCGTCAGCGGCCTGCAAGATCGTCTCGTCGCGCTCGACTACATGACGAGCGCGGAAGTCGCCACCGGGGCGGGCGTCTTCGGCCCGAAGACCGAGAACGCTCTCAAAGCCTTCCAGCGTCGCAACGGGCTTGAGCCGAGCGGCGTGCTCGACGCGGCGACTTATCGCAAACTCAACTCTGCGGACGCCGTGCGCAGAGAGCGACCGGCTGGCGATGGCGGCCACTTCACAGTGGACGCGGGCGTCAGGCTATCCGACAACGCGCGCGAACGCGTCGGGCGCATCGGTGACGAGTATTTCCGTCGGACGGGGAAGAACTTGCGCGTCACGGACGGCACGCGCACGGCGCACGATCAGGCGCGGCAGATTTACAACAAGATACAGTTGAACGACACGGGCATCTATCGCAACCAGACCGCGCTCGCAGAGATCAGGCGCGCTTACGACGCGGGCGTGCGCGCGGGCAAGTCGCGCGCGGAGATCATCAACGACATGTCGGCGGTGATTCAGGGACAGGTGGATCGCGGCGTCTACATCTCGCGCCACCTGCGCGCGGGCGCGGTTGACATCAGTGTGCGCGGCATGACGGCGGCGGACGAACGCGAGTTCCGCGCGTCGGTCGCAGCAGTATCCAATGATACGAGCGTGCTGCGCGAGACGCGGCCACCGCACTTCCACCTCCAATTCTGAACCGCACACACAGCGCGCGTCGTTCGCGGCGCACAAAACAGGGGCATGAACTCTTGCAATTCAAGGATTCATGCCCCAAACTTTTACGCGCCAGTATTCGCCGCCGATCCGAAGGGAGCAAAGTTGAAACGGCCACAACTGACGACACACGCGCTCTGCCTGCTCATGCTGCTTGGCGTCACGCTTCCGCACGCTCCACAGGCGGTCGTGCCCGGCATCTCGCGCGCCCGTGGTGCCGCTGCACGCACCGCCCGCGCTCCGCAAGCGCAGCTTCGTTGCACGCCGCGCAGGCTCCGTCGCGGCGACACCTTGACGCTCTCCATGCAGGCCGGGCACGGCGGCTATCTGGCAATCGTCAACCCCGACGGCAAATATTTCTTTCTCACGTCCGCTGATGAGGGCGCGCGTGCATTTGAAAAGAACGCGGGCGTCAGCCCTTTCATCAGCGCGACGGATTTCAGCCGGATGCGTCAACTCCGACTCTCCACCGCCGACACGAAGGCCATTGACTACGAAGGCTCGCAGGAGGCGCGACGCGCCGAAACGGTCTTTCGACAGGTGGGCTGGTACAAAGTGCTGATCAGCGACACGAGCCTTGAACGCGACGAGCCTTCTCCCGAAGGCCAGTGCAAAGTTTATTACGCCGGAAACAATCGTCAGGGTCGTTAGGGTAAGAGTACGAATCGCTGCTCATTACTAGAACACATCTCATCAAGACAGAAAGGCAGGAACCACGAAACGACACGAAAGGACACGAAACAAATTTAGTCTGTTTTCGTGTGAGTTCGTGGTTTCGCCTTTCCTACGTCTTATTGATGAGACCGCTTTGAATCGCCGCTCGATGCGCCGTGAGGCTGTCATGAAAAATTCGTCACACGCGCTCTGCTCCCTCTCGCTGCGGGTCTTCGTGGCCGCGTGTCTGCTCTGTGTTACGAACTGCGGCGGCGCGGGCAGTAGCGGCGAAGCGAATCAACCGTCGGGCGATCACGCCGCGCGAAACTCCGCGCCTGCCTCGTCGGGCAACGCCGCGCAGCCGTCGCCGAACCCGGAGCGCGTTGAAACTCCACCCGCGCACGGCGCGCAGCGTGGGAGCGGCGTGTTGATCGATTACCGCAACGAGCAGCCAGACAATAAACCGCCGCTCATCGAGGCACGGTTCCGACGCCGCATCGTCCAGGCTGCTTACGGCGCGAAGGCCGCGCCCGACGACTACAGCATCAACAGCAGCGCGAGCGGCTCTTTCACGCGGCAGGGCGTGCGCGAAACGGTCTACTTGCTCCAGCGCGGTGGGCCGGTCGCTGCCGACCCCAACGGAGCGCAAGACCTCTGGCTCGTCGTCTTCGACGCATCCGACCAACTCGTCGCCAAATTCAAGACCGCCGATTTTAATTTCATCGCCGCGACGAGCGACACGGACGGCGACGGCGTGCACGAACTGCTCCTCGAAGGCAGCTTTTTCAACATGGGCACGCTTGGCAGTTCGGCGCGGCTCGTCGAGTTGAAGTCGAAACAACTGCGCGCCATTAAGACCTTCGAGGGCGTCTATGAAAACCCCTGCGAAGGCGACCCCGATTCTCACCTCACCGCCGCCGCCATCAACTACGGCGCGGGCGGCGGCGACGGCCAGCCTCCTACTTTCAAAGTCTCCTTCTACCGCGCGCCATGTCCCGCGCGCGGCGGCAAACCATCCTTCGACAGTTTTCAGCCCGCGCCCGACCCCGGCGTCAAGCGTTAAGCGCGCGATCAATTTGCGTTAGAAGTTTTCGCTGAGCGCGGCGGAGGGCAGGATGTTGGCTGCTGCGGCTTCGGCGTTCGCCAGATAAGGATTAGGCGCGGGACGCATCGAGACGCGCCCGACCGGCTGCACGTTCAACTCGGGCGTGAGTTCCTGATAGGAGAGCACGGCGAGCATCGGAAATTCCAGTTCGACCATCTTGCGCACGAAGCGTCTGAGTTCCATGTCGGTGATGACGACGGGCTTTTGCGCCGTGGGCGGGAGGTTGGCGATCTCGCGCCGGAGGGCTTCGAGAATGTCGTGGGCGATAGAGGGGTCGAGGGAGAGGAAAGAGCCGGTCGAGGTGCGGCGAATCGCGCCGCGAATCACGTCTTCGATTTCGGGGTCGAGCAGGTAGACGAAGAGCGCGTCGCGTCCCTGCGTGTAGCGGAAGGAGATGTAGCGTTTGAGCGAGGCGCGCACGTACTCCGTCAGCATCACGGGGTCTTTCTCGATGCGCCCCCACTCGGAGAGCGCGTCGAGAATTGATTTGATGTCGCGCACGGAGATGCCTTCCTGCACGAGCCGCTGCAAGACATCCGTGAACTGGTGGATGCTGACGACCTTCGGCACGACCTCCTCGACCAGCTTCGGCACGCCCTGCGCGACGAAATCCAACAACGCCTGCGACTCCTGTATGCCGATGAACTCGTGCGCGTACTTGTTCATCACGCGCGAGAGATGGAGGCTGATGACTTCCACGGGCGTCCAGACTTTAAGACCTGCGAGTTCGGCGATGGGGCGTTGCGCGGCGGGAATCCACGAGCCGGGCGAGAGGTCGGCAGGGTTGCGCACGTCCTCGCCTTCAAGGCCGAAGACTTTGATGTTCTCCGCCGAGTCGTTGACATAGACGCTGTCGGGTTTGAGTCGCCCGTAGGCGATGGGCACTTCCTTGACCGCGATGAAATATTGATCGGGCTTGAGCGGCGCATCCCCGCTGACGTAGACGTTCGGGAGCATGACGCCGAGATCGTAATAGAGAGCCGAACGCAGCTTCGGCAACTCCTGCCGGAAGAGCGTGCCGGCGGGCGTCTGCTGGTCAATGAGGTGCGTGAGCGGGGAACTGACGACGACTGCGAGCGGCACGGCGAAAGTCGGTTGCAACTCATCGCGCCCGCTGATCGCGCCGGTCTTGGCGATGCGCTCGGCCTCTTCGCGTGCGGTGCGCTGCTGCGCGCGGTAGAGCAGGTAAGCGACGCCGCCGACCACGAGGCCGATGATGAGGAAGGGGAGGTGCATGCCCGGAATCAGGGCGAGTACGAGCAACAGTGCGGCGGCGATGACGAGCGGCTTCGGGTTGTTGAAAAGTTGCAGGCTGATGTCCGAGCCGACGTTCGATTTGTCTTCGTCAGCCGCCACGCGCGTGACGACGATGCCAGCCGAGACCGTGATCAGGATCGAGGAGATGATCGCCGCGAGTCCGTCGCCGACGGTCATGATCGTGTACTTCTGCAACGCCTGCGAGAGCGCCAGCCCCTTGTAGAGCATCCCGATGGCGAGACCGGCGGCGATGTTGATCATCGCGATGACGATGGTGGCGATGGAGTCGCCCTTGACGAACTTCATCGCGCCGTCCATCGCGCCGTAGAGTTGCGACTCCTTTTGCAGCGCGCCGCGTTGGCGTCGCGCCTGTTCCTGCGTCAACAGACCGGAGCGCATGTCTGCGTCAATGGACATCTGCTTGCCGGGCATCGCGTCGAGCGTGAAGCGCGCGGCCACCTCCGCCACGCGCTCCGACCCTTTGGCGACCACGATGAACTGCACGACGAGGATCATCACGAAGACGACCGCGCCCACGATGACGTTGCCGCCGCCCGTAAACTTGCCGAGCGTTTCGATGACCTCGCCCGCGTATGCGCGTTCGAGGATGCTACGCGAGACCGAGACGCTCAGGCAGAGTCGAAAGAGCGTGGTCAGGAGCAGGATGGTCGGGTAAGAAGTCAGTTGGACGGGGCTTGAGATATAGAGCGAGGTGGCGAGCACGATGAAAGAGATCGCCAGATTGAGCACGAGCAGCGCGGAGATGAGCGGCGTCGGGATGGGGATGAAGAGCATGCTGATGGCGAGCATCAGCGCGACCGGAAGCACCAGATCGTTGTGGCGCGAAAGCAGGCGCAGGAAGTCGCCGCCCTTCAGAGACCCCCAGAATCCCGCGAGTTGTTTGAGAAGCCTCTCCATCTCGCTTCCCCCTGCGCCTTCCAATCCTCGCGCCGCCCGCTGTGGCCGCGCGCACTAAACGGATAACTCTAGGCCGTGAATTCCAAGACGAGAAAAATGATCGCCGCCGTGACCAGCGTGCCGGCGATCATGAGCAAAATTTCGCCAAGCGTAAAGTAGCCGAAGTATCTTCGCGTCGCACTTTGACCCTGCGGGCGGACGCTCGACGGTTCCAACGTCGCCGCCTCGCCGCTCGCCTGCGCGACCATACTCACGTCCGGCGCGACAGGTTGGAGCGCGACGGGCGGCGGCAGCTTTTGCGGCAACAAGGAATCGAGCGCGATGAGCGACGCAGGTTCGTGAAAGATCAGGATGGCTTGATTCTGTGCTGACGTGTTGACGGTCGGCACGAGGGTCAGGCGGTCGCCGTTGCGCAGTTGGCGCGCGGCCTCGACGGGTTCGCCGTTGACGGCGACGAGGCCGACGCCCGCCGACTGCACGACCACGCCCGTCCAATCTTTGCGTAGCACGGCGCGCGCCGCCAGCACTTTGCCGGCCTCAAAGGCGATGCGCTGCCCGGTCTCTTCCCAGCCGAGCGGCATCTCCAGCGATTCGAGCCGCACGCGCCGCCCATCGTCCGGCCCGCCTTCGACGAGCAGGTAAAAACTATCTTCTTCCGTCCGTAGCGTGTCGAGGATGGCCGCGAAGTTGCGCGGCGGACGCTCGTTGCCGTTGGCTGACGGAGACGCATTCTTTAGCGACGCGTTCTGTAACGGCGCGTTCTGTGGCGGGGCGGCGTTCGTCTCCGCCTGTGGCGGCGCGTCCGTGTCGAGATTTAAAGATTCGGAGAGTTCGCCCGGACGTGCGCCCGTTTGAGACGCGGCGGGGGCGTCGCTTGTGACGAGGATGATGACGTAATCGCCGACGCCGAGACGGTCGCCGTGCGTGAGTGGGCGACGCGCTTCGCGCGGCATGGGTTGATCGTTCAGGGTCGTGCCGTCGGCGCGATTGATGAGGAGCAGCACGCCGTCTTCGTTGATGATAACGGCCTGTTCGGGGGCGATTCCCGCGCCTCGCAGCGAGAGCGTGGCGGCTGCATCGCTGCCGATAGAAATCAAGATGTCGGCGAGCGGCAACTCGTCGAGCGGCGCGGCGGCGGGCGCGTCTCCCTTGCGTGTGATGAGCAGTTTCGGCGTCATACGATTGGCGAGGGACGTGGGGCGGGCACGCTTCGTTGACTTTTGAAAAATTGCATCATCCTGATCGTCTTCGGATGCGGTGGGGGAAACGCTTCACCTGTTTGACATCAATTACTTGCACTTAATACTATCACACCGTTGCATCCGCTTTACAACTCGATCCGAGCGCACGCTTCCAGCAGGAGGTTAGCCCGATGAACAGAATTTTAAACGGGTCGGAAGACGCGTCCGCGTCAGCCCAAAACGGGGCGGCGACAGATTCGCACGATCTTTCTTCGCTCTATCACTATCCTTCGCTCGGCGGCTTGTTCGAGCAGCCCGACAGCCCGCAACTCGAAGAGATGCGCGGGCGTTTCAGCCGGAGCACGCAGACGCTTGAGCGCGTCCTGCGGCAGGGCACGAAGGACGAGGCCGAGCGCGCCGCACGCGTCTTGCGCGCCTACGAGACGGTTTTGGGGCTGTTTGACGACCTGCAAAAATTGCAGCGCGCGGGGGCGAAACAGGGTTAAAAAAACTTTTTTCCGGGTGGCAGGAAACTTTTTCCGCGAACCGCCGATAATCCTTTCGACAGCGGAGAATTTCTTTTATTCAAGCGGAGAGCACGGCCTCGTGAAACGTGCGGGAGAGCCTTTTCTCCGTGTCCGGCGACAGGCCGGAGGAGGTTGAACATGGCAATCAGTAACGACCCGATGATTAACCAGCAGATGCCGACCGTGCAGCCCGCGCCGACTGCGCTGCCGCCCATCCAACCGCAGCCGAAACAGCCCGGCAAATTTTCGCGCATCTTCGGCGGCCTTGTCGGCGGCGCGCTCAACATCGTCGCGCCGGGGGCGGGCAGTCTCATCGGCGGCTTCATCAACGGCGGCTCGAACGGCGTGAACTTCAACGATATGCAGTCCATGCTCAACCAGCAGGCGCAGTCGTCCATGCAGATGCTCGCCATCCAGAACCGCGTGCAGTCGCAGACGCAGGAGTTCACGACCGTCTCGAATCTCTTGAGGGCGAAGCACGAAGGCGACATGTCGGCGGTGCAAAACTTCAAGGCGTAAATGCTCAAGGCGCGCTGCCGGGCTCGTCCGGCGCGCGTGCGAGGTGCAAAAGCGATGAGGCTCAAGGACGTGCAGCCCACCGAGGAAGAACTGCGGGTCGTGATGGAGGCCGGGTTCGTGCTGCGCGAGGCCGGGAAGTTCGACGCCGCCGAAGCCGTCTTTCGCGGCGTCATGGAACTGCTGCCGCAGTCGGACGTGCCGCGCGTCGCGCTCGGCACGGTCGAGTTGCAGCGCGGCCATTTCGCAGAGGCGTTGTCGGCCTGCGACGAGGCTCTCAGGTTGCGCCCCGACAGTCTCTACGCGCGCGTCCATCACGCAGAGGCTCTGCTGTTCCAGCAGCGGCGCACGGAGGCCGAAGCCGAGTTGCACGAAGTTATCGCGGCCGACGCGCAATCGCCGCACAGCCGCACGGCACGCGCCCTGCTCGACGCCGCCGACCTGATCTGCTCGCAGCCGAGCGACGTGGCGAGCGCGGTTTAAATCTTCGTCCAATCGCGGCGCGTGCGTCCGCGACTTTTTCTTTTCGGCGAGCTTTTTCTTTTAGGACGCAACGGATGAAAGTCAAAGGCAGTTCACCTCTGTCGAGCGGCGCGGAGCCGTTGGAGCCACTCGACGCGCGCCAGCTACGCAAGGCGGTCGAGGGCGACCGCTTCGCCGCCGCGCTCTCGCAACTCGAAGGGCAGGGAGCGACAGAGGGCGCGGGGCAACAGTCCGAGGCCCTGAGCGCGACGCGCGCCGCTCTGGCCGAAATCGCCAACTCGTCTAATTTATCGAGCAGCGAAGGCGCGGCGGCAGCCGTGCGCGAGTCAGCCCGCTACATGATCCGTTCGCGGCTCGGCGAGAAGTACCGCGACACGGAACAGGGGCAGCGAGTCGTCAAAGATTTGGGCGCGTACGTCGCCTCCGATCCGCTGTTGAAGTCAAAACTCCTCTCCATACTCAAACAGATTCAGACGGCATGAGATGGCACACGGCGGCGAGAAAACTGAACGCCCGACCGAGAAACGTCTCCGCGACGCGCGCAAACGCGGCCAAGTGGCGAAAAGCCACGATCTATCTTCCGCGCTGCTGCTCGTAGCCGCGCTCGTCGTGCTCTGGCTCGCGGGCGGCCACATGGGCGAATGGCTGAGCGGCGCGATGCAAAGCGAACTCCAACACGCCGCCGCCTACAAGGGCACACTGACGCGCGCCGACGCCTTCGCCTCGCTCCTCGGCGGCGTCAAGGCTTTCGCGCTCGTGCTGCTGCCGCTCTTCGCCACGCTCTTTTTAGTCGCCGCGCTCGTAGGCTATTTTCAAGTCGGCTCGATCTTCGCCTTCGAGCCGGTTAAGCCGAACCTCAACCGCTTGAATCCGGCGGAGAGTTTCAAACAGAAATTCTTCAAAGGCCGTCCCTACCTCGAACTCTCGAAGACTCTGTTGAAGATGACGATCACCACGGTCGTCATCGGCACGGTGCTCTGGACTTCGCGCCGCGACGTGATCGAGTTGACGCGCCAACCCACGCCGCGCGTCGCCTCCTACACGCTCTCGCTCATCTTCGAGATCGGCTTCAAGGTCGGGCTGGCCTTCGTCGCGCTCGGCGCAGCCGACTACTTCCTGCAAAGATTCCTGCACCTCAAAGAACTGCGTATGAGCAAGCAGGAGTTGAAAGAGGAGTGGAAGGAGACGGAGGGCAACCCGCTGTTCAAGAGCGCGCGGCGGCAGATGCACCGCGAGATTTTGATGCAGAGCATGATGGCGGCGGTGGCGCGCGCTGACGTGGTGGTCGTCAATCCCACGCACGTCGCCGTCGCGCTTCAATATGATCGGGCAAAGATGGGCGCGCCGGTCGTCGTCGCCAAGGGGGCGGAGTTGATCGCGGCGCGCATCAGGGAATTGGCGAAAGAGGCGGGCGTGCCCATCATGCGCGATGTGCCGCTCGCGCGCACGTTGTACGAGTTGGAGATTGATAGCGAGATTCCAGAAGAACTCTTTGAGACGGTGGCGACCGTGTTGCGCTGGGTCTACAAGTTGGCCGAGGAGCGCGGAGAGGTGGTGAGCCATGCCTGAGGTCGGCGGCGTCGGCGGCGGCGGTGTCACGCCGCAGGGACAGGGGACGGTCGGGCAGCCGGGCGAGCCTGCGGCGGGTCAGACGAACGTGCAGCCGGGGGCGACAATTGGACAGCCGGGTGCGCCGGTCGGACAGCCCGGTGTGCTCGGTCAGCCGACGGGCATACCCGTGCCGGGGCACGCTCAAGTCTTGCCGGACGTGCTCGCCGGGCGCGACGCCTCGCAGTTAATTGCGGC
>DASYMM010000431.1:0-1563 GCA_036009085.1 Pyrinomonadaceae bacterium
GCGCGGCGGCGATATACGGGTTGGCGAACTTCGCCTGGTAGTCGGCGACGAGCTGCGCGCGGGTGGCTGCCGGGTCCGGCGAGTGGTCGATCTGGTCTCGGAAGATGATGCTGACCGCGCCGTCCACGCCCATCACGGCGATCTCGGCGGTCGGCCACGCGAGATTGATGTCCGTGCGAATGTGCTTTGAGGCCATGACGCAATACGCGCCGCCGTAAGCCTTGCGCGTGATGACCGTGATCTTGGGGACGGTGGCTTCGGCGAAGGCGTAGAGCAGTTTTGCGCCGTGGCGGATGATGCCGCCGTGCTCCTGCCGGACGCCGGGAAGGAAGCCCGGCACGTCTTCAAAGACGACGAGCGGGATGTTGAAGCAATCGCAGAAGCGCACGAAGCGCGCGGCCTTGACCGACGCATTTATGTCGAGCACGCCCGCGAGATACGCCGGTTGATTGGCGACGATACCGACGCTGCGGCCATCCATGCGCGCAAAACCCACGACGATATTCGGCGCGTAAAACTCGTGCACCTCGAAAAAATAGCCCTCGTCCGTCACGGCATGAATCACGTCGCGGATGTCGTAGGGCTGATTCGACGCTTCCGGCACAATTGAGTTCAGACGCTCATCGCGGCGGTCTGCCGGATCGTTCGTCTGGACGCGCGGAGCCTCGTCCATGTTGTTCGAGGGCATGAAAGAGAGGAGTTCGCGGACGAGTTGGAGCGCGTGTTTGTCGGAGTCCGCGTCGAAATGCGCGACGCCGGAGATGCGGTTGTGCGTGTCGGCTCCGCCGAGTTCCTCTTTGGAGACTTCTTCGTGCGTGACGGCGCGAATCACGTCGGGGCCGGTGATGAACATGTAGGAAGTGTTCTTCACCATCACGTTGAAATCAGTGATCGCTGGACTATAGACCGCGCCGCCCGCGCACGGGCCGAGGATACAACTGATTTGCGGGACGACTCCCGAAGCGAGCGTGTTGCGCAGAAAGATGTCCGCGTAGCCGCCGAGGCTGAGGACGCCTTCCTGTATGCGCGCGCCGCCCGAATCGTTGAGGCCGACGACGGGCGCGCCGACGCGCATCGCCAAGTCCATCACCTTGCAAATTTTTTCCGCGTGCGTCTCGGAGAGCGAACCGCCGAAGACCGTGAAATCCTGCGCGAAGACGAAGACGCGGCGGTTATCGATCAGCCCGTAGCCGGTGACGACGCCGTCGCCGGGGTAGAGCTGCTCTTCGAGACCGAAATCGCGCGAGCGGTGGACGACGTGCTTGTCAAACTCTTCAAAAGTTCCTTCGTCTAAGAGAAACGCGATGCGCTCGCGCGCTGTCAATTTGCCCGCCGCGTGCTGTCGTTCGATGCGGTCTTGCCCGCCGCCCTCTTCGGCGCGACGCTCGCGCTCGCGCAGTCGCTCGATTTTCGAGAGTGTCGGTTTCGTCTCCGTGCGTGTTGAAGCCATAAATTTTCGTGCCGGTTAATTATTGCCGAAGCAGAATTGGATGCGCGGAATTGTACACTATCAATTCAGGACGCACGCGTCTCCTCTACAACTTTCCGTCAAACGGGTGCTCG
>DASYMM010000432.1:0-3875 GCA_036009085.1 Pyrinomonadaceae bacterium
CTAAAGAATAAACTCACGCAAAGGCGCAAAGGCGCAAAGAAGAAGAGGGTTGTGAAATGCGCTCTTGGCGAATGGCGGTTGCCAAATTTTTATCCTGCCGCGCCCGATGTCTCTTTGGGATGGCTGAGACGGCTGTGGCTGTAGCCGTAGAAAAAGTAGAGGACGAGTCCGACGATGAGCCAGAGGCCGAAGCGCGTCCAGTTGGTGATGCCGAGTTCGGTCATCAAATAACCGCAACTCATCAGGCCGAGCACAGGGATCAGAGAGAGCCGCCGCCGGAAACAGAAATAGACCATGATGAACGCGAGCACGATGTAAGCAAGCAGCGGAATCTTGTGCCGGAAAACTTCCCACACGCCGAGATTCGGGTCGTTCGGATCGTCGAGGCGGAAGAAGTTCTTCAATACCGGGTTCGCGGGATCGTAGTAGTAATCGTGATAGAGAAAGGCCGCCCACGCGATAAGGAACAGGGCGGGCACGATGTATTGCGAGTTGATGTAAGGGACGTAGCTACGTTCGTTCTCCACTTTTTCCAAGCCCCGCGTGTGCGCGCCGAGCAGCACGCCGCCGCAGACGAGCACGAAGGCGAAGAGCGTCCCGATGCTCGAAAGATCGGTCACTTCCGTCAGGTTCATAAAGAGCGACGGGATGGCGACGACGAGGCCGGTGATGATGGTGGAAAACCAAGGCGTCTTGAAGCGCGGGTGGATGCTGGAAAAGATCGGCGGCAAGAGGCCGTCGCGCGACATCGCCATCCAGATGCGCGGCTGTCCGAGTTGGAAGACGAGGAGCACGGTGGCAATCGCGATCACCGCGCTCACCGCGATGATGCCTGACATCCAAGGCAGGTTCGCGCCTTCGGGGCCGAACACGAAAGCCAGCGGGTCGCCCACGGCCAACTGTTTGTAACTGACCATCCCTGTGAGGACGAGCGCGAGCACGATGTAGAGCGTGGTGCAGATGATGAGCGAGTAGATCATCGCGCGGGGCAGGTCGCGCGTCGGGTTCTTGCATTCCTCGGCGGTGGTCGAGAGCGCGTCGAAGCCTATGAAGGCGAAGAAGACCGCCGCCACGCCCTTCAAGACGCCGCTCGCGCCGTTTGGCGCAAACGGACTCCAGTTCTGCGGCTTGACGTAAAACGAGCCGAGCACGATGACGAGGAAAATCACCGCGAGTTTCAAAGCGACCATCACGTTGCCCGCGCGCTTCGATTCGCGTATGCCGATATAGACGAGCGCGGTGATGATGAAGACGATGCCGAGCGCGGGCACGTCGCAGACGAGCGGGATGCCGCCGATGCGCGGCGCGGTCGTCCAAGCGGCGTAAGCATCTCTCATCGCATTGGAGATGTCGGGCATGGCAAGCGCGGCTTCGACCGTGCTGCCCTGCAACACGAGGCCGTTGATGGCCGCGTAGCCGCGCGAGGCCGTCAGGTAGTCCATCGTCAGATAGGCGGGGACGTTGATGCCGTAGGCGGAGAGCAGCCCCGTGAAGTAATCGCTCCAGGAGATGGCGACGGCGATGTTGCCGATGGCGTACTCCATGAGCAAGTCCCAACCGATGATCCACGCGACGAGTTCGCCGAACGAAGCGTAGGCGTAGGTGTAGGCCGAACCGGCCACTGGAATCTTCGAGGCAAATTCGGCGTAGCAGAGCGCGGAGAAACCGCAGGCCATCGCCGTGAACATGAAGAGGAAGATGACCGCGGGGCCGCCGCTGTGCGCGGCGTTGCCGATCATGGCGAAGATGCCCGCGCCGATGATGGCGGCGATGCCGAGCGACGTGAGATCGAGCACGCCGAGCGTCTTACGCAGGTGCGGTTCGGCGTCCTTGGCGAGTTCGCCGTGCGCGTCGCTGTAGCCGAGTTCGGCGTCGCGCTTGATTTGCACGACGCTCTTTTTACGAAACAGATTAGTGTAGCTCATCGAGTTTTCCGGTTGAGAAACGCTGGATTGCTTGAACTAGCGGGACTGGAAATAACGTCGCGAAGTCTAACATAAATGTTTGATTGCGGAATGCGGATTTCGGATTGCGGATGGGAAAGGCAAACGCTTTTTCTTCAATCCGAAATCCGCATTCCGCACTCCGCAATTGTGCTAGACTTCTGCGGCTTAATCTTGACACGTCAACCGAATGCCTGACATGCCTGAAAGTCGCCGCGACAAAACCCGCGCCCTGCACGAAAATCTGGATACCGCCTACGTCAATCTGGCCGCGCTCCTGCGCTACCTGCAACAACGCGACTTCACCGGGCGCGTCCACGTGGAACTCGACGAGTACGACGGCGACATCTATCTCGCGGCGCGTGCGCCGCTCGGTGCCCGCGAACGCGATCATGTGACGGGGCGCGAAGACGAAGGGCAGGCGGCCTTGCAGCGCATCCTTGTGCGCGCGAGCGAACCGGGCGGGCGCGTCAGCGTCTATGAAGGCGCGGGAGAAGCGGGAGAGACGGCGGATGCGCGACAGGCGACCGGGGCAGACCGCGCGGGCGAGGCGGCGGCAACTCCGAAGCGCACGCAGGAGGAGAACGACCGGCGCAACGTCTTGCAGTTGAGCGGCGAAGTGATCGCGGCGGTGGAGCGCGGCGTCGTGGCGGCGTCGAACGAAAATTTCGCCGCGCACTTCCAGACGGCGCGCCGCGAGATCGCGGACGACTACCCGTTTCTCGTCTCGCTCGCCAACTGCGTGGAATATGAGCAGGGCGAAGCGCGTCTGAAGCGCGGCATGGAGGTGGAGAAATTTGTCGGGGGGACGTGCGAGGCTCTGCGCCGCGTGGTCGAGCGCGTGGCGGCGACGGGCGAACGCGCGCGCGGCGTGCGTCGCGAAGTCGCACGCGAACTCGCCACGCTCTCCGAACGCCGCCCGCGCGCCCTCACACGCTTCGGCTTCACACCCCAACTCGAACGCATCGCGGGCTTGCGTTGGACGTGAAAGAGCCATCAGCTATCAGCCGTCAGCTTTCAAGAAGCAAATAGTTTTCAGACTTAAACAAGGTGAAGAGGCCAGCAAAAGGAAGAGGCCAGCCGAAGTATCCTCTTCGACTGACCTCTTCAACTTGTTTAAGTCTGAACCGCCCTCTGCTTTTTCCGGTTAGCTGATGGCTGATAGCTGACGGCTTTTTATTGCGCTTTGTCCACCGGAAGATTCGCGGCGATCCAGGCGTTCCAACCGCCGAGGAGGGCGGCGGCGTTGTTGTTACCTTTGGCTTTTAGTATCTGCACCGCACGGGCGCTCGTGTGTTCGCTCGGTCAAGCGCAGTAGGTGATGATCAACTTGTCTTTCGGCAACTCGCCGATGCGCTTCTCAAACTGCGGTAGCGGAATTGATTTCGCGCCCTTGATGTGGCTCACCTCGTAGGTGTTTTCGTCGCGCACGTCAACGATGAGGGCTGTGCCCGCCTTGATGGCCGCTTGCGTCTCTTCGATAGAGATGCGGCGCGTGTCGTCTTCGTGCGGTGCCGCGGGCGGTTGTTTCGTCTGAGCGGTCGTGTCGCCGCTCGCGGTGCCCCCGCTGCTGTTGCTACCGGCGGCGGCGGACGGCGCGCTCCCGTCCTGCGGGCTACAGGCTGCCAGCAGCAAGCAGACGCACAAGCCAAGCGCGGCGGCCATCGAGATAAATAAACGCATACCCTTCGCTCTCCTCAAAAATATTTCTCTCACCCCGCAACACGGGACGAGCCTTGCCCGAACAGCATCGCACAGAATTCCCGCAAAGTGAAAGCGCAGGGCGACCGCACGGAGCGGTCGTTGCGACCGCGCGAAGTCGTCGCTTGCCGCAGCGTTAAAACTCTCCCGCCGTCGCGTCGTCGCGTCGTGCATATTTGAGTGCGGAGAAGAGCGCGGCGAAGATTGCGAGCGTGCCCGCGATGCGGATGG
>DASYMM010000433.1:0-15850 GCA_036009085.1 Pyrinomonadaceae bacterium
GGCGAGCGCACGACTCCTGCGCAATCAACGCCCGCCGCACGGAGTTTTTCGAGCAGCGCATCACCCGCCGAGTCCGCGCCAACTGTGCCGACGACGATGGCCTGAGCGCCGAGCGAGGCCAGATTCACGGCGCAGTTGGCCGCGCCGCCCGGCACGGTCTCCGTCCGCTCATGGCGCAAAATCAACACGGGCGCTTCGCGCGACACGCGGCTGATCTCGCCATACAAAAACTGATCGGCCACCAGATCGCCCACGACCACCACGCGCCGCTTCGCAAACTCCCTCACCAGATTCGTCAAACGGTTTTTCATAAGTGACAAGTGACGAGTGACAAGTGACGAGCAAAAGCCGTGAATCGTGAATAGACAAAAGCCCTCTTTGTCTATTTGCGAGTGACGCGTAACAAGTTGAAAACAAAAGAGCCTCAAACCTAAAACTTGAAACCTGAAACCTGAAACCTGAGACCTCTTTTTATCTCGTCACTTGCCACTCGTCACGCCTTCGTTATCTTGTCCACTGCTTCCAACAAATTTTCCGCGACGAGGTCGGGTTGATGTTGCCAGACGGCGCGTTGATATTCCCATTCGCCGCGCCCGTAGCCTGAGAGGACGAGGGCGGCGCGCGTGCCCGCGTTGCGCGCGAGCACGGTGTCGCCGTAGCGGTCGCCGACCATCCAACTGCCCGCGAGGTCAATGTCGTAGTCGAAGGCTGCGCGATGGATGAGGCCGGGGCGCGGCTTGCGACAGTCGCAGTCGAAGCGATACGGCGGCTCGCCGACCGAGGGGTGATGCGGGCAATAATAGATCGCGTCGAGGTGCGCGTCGCCGCGTGCGAGTTCCTGCGCGAGCAGGCTGTGTACCGCGCCGATCACGTCTTCGGTGAAGTAGCCGCGCGCGACGCCCGCTTGATTCGTGACGAGGATGGCGAGCCAGTCCGCTTCGTTGAGACGTTTGACGGCTTCCGCCGCGTAAGAAAAGACGCGATAGCGCGAAGGATGGTTGACGTAGCCGACCTCTTCGGAGATCGTGCCGTCGCGATCAATGAAGACGGCGCGACGTTTCATCCCGCCACCTCCGCGCCGAATTCGGAATGTGCTTCGTCACTACTCGCCGCACTGGCCGCGTTGTCGCCCGCGTGAGCTTCGCATTGGCCTTGACCGTGCGCGAGCAACTCGACGGCGCGCAGGAAAACTTCTTCGGGCGTGATGGCCGTCATGCAACGATGATCAATCGGGCAATCGCGCAGCATACAGGGCGCGCAGTCGGGCGGGTGGCGAATGATGTCTGCGGTGGGTGAGAAGGGGCGCGTCGTGAGTGGATTCGTGGGGCCGAAGATGACGAGCGTGGGGCGTTCGAGCGCGGCGGAGATGTGCGCGGGGCCTGTGTCGTTGGTGACGAGCAAGTCCGCGACGCTCAAGACGGCAATTGTCTCCGCCAGATCGGTCTCGCCCGTCAGGACGACGGGACGCCGCCGCATCTTCGCCAGGACTTCCTGTGTCACGTCCAACTCTTCGCGCGCGCCGATCAGGACGACGTTCGCCTTAGCTTTCCCCATCAAGTGATCTGCGAGCGCGGCGTACGCTGCGGGAGGCCAACGCTTGGCGCGGCTGTTGGTTGAGCCGGGGCAGAGCACGACGAGCGGGCGGTCTCCGGCGTGCGCGCCGTGGCGTGTGAGCAGTTCGCGCGCGGCAGCCTGTCGTGCCGTGGGAACGCTCAGTTGAAACTGCGGCTCGCGGCTCTCGAATTGCGCCGCGCCAGTGAGCGCGTGTTCGAGTCCGAAGACGAGATTGAGGTAGTAAAAAACTTCGTGCTGTTCGCTGCGCCACGCGGGCACGGCGAGCGGGTGCGTGAGCAGAAAGCCGCGCCCGTCCGTGGCGTAGCCCACGCGGAGGGGCACGCGCGCGGCGGCGGCGATGAAGGCAGGCTCGAAGGCGTTCGGAAAGAGCAGCGCGAGGTCGAAACGGCGTGCGCGCCATTCGGTGATCTGGTGGAACGTGGCGCGCAATCCGCGCCGCGTGTCGTCAATCAACAACAGTTCGTCAACGATACTGGCACCGGCGAAGATGTCCTGCGCCCAGGGGCGCGTGGCGAGCGTGATGTGCGCGGCGGGCAGCACGCGGCGCAGTTCGCGCAAGGCCGCCACGGTCATCACCGCGTCGCCCACCCAATTCGCGCCGCGCACCACCACGCGCTCGATCTGTTGTGAATGAAGTGTCTGCGTCATTTATTGTCCGGCATATCGAACACTTTGTTCAATATACTAAATGTCTCACGCAAAGGCGCAAAGTCAAAACCGAAGACGCAAGGGCACAGGCTCTTGTTTCCGACAGTCTTTACAACAGACTTTGCAAACCTTCTTCGATGCCGATGAGCGGTTGCCAGCCGAGTTCGGCGCGGGCGCGTGAGATGTCGGAGACGTAGTTGAAGGGCACGGGCGCGGGCGTGCGCGCGTCGGCAGCGGCGATGACAGGTTCGAGTTGAATCAGATGCCCGACCGTCTCGACGATGCCGCGCAGGGTCGTCGCCTGCGTGCGCCCGCCGCCGAGATTGTACAGGCCGCGCTCGCGGGCGGAATCCATGAAGGCGCGGCAGGCGCGCGCGAAGTCTTCGACGTGCAGGATGTCGCGCAAAGGTTGGCCGTCGGCGGGCAGACTGAGCGGCCAGCCGCGTTTGACCGCTTCGACGTAGTGCGTGACGAAGTTCGACTCGTTGCCCTCGGAAGGGCGCGCATAAATTGCCGACAGGCGAAAGATGCACGCGCGAAGGCCGCGCGCCGCCGCGTAATATTCGACGTAGCGTTCGCCGATGAGCTTCGACCATTCGAGCGGCGACTGCCCGCAGTATTCGGTCGGGCAACTTTCCGGGACTTCCGTGTAGTTGTCTGCGTGCGCGCCGTACACGTCTTTCGTTGAAGCGTAGATAAACGTCGCGCCCTCGCGCATGTGTGCGAGCAGATTGGCCGTGCCTTCGGCGTTCGTGCGAAAACAATCGGTCGCCGCCGCAGGGTCTTTGTCGAGGTGCGCGGCGAGGTGAATCACCGCGTCGTAGTCGGCGACGCGCGAAGCGTCGTAAGGGTCGAGAATGTCCAGCCCTGCGCGGCGCGAAAAATCGTCGGCCTCGAAGAACCGGCGCACGTGGATGCCGAGATAGCCGCTGCCGCCCGTGACGAGAATCTTCATTGGTTTCAGGTTTCAAGTTTCAGGTTTCAGGTTAAAAGCAAGAGAACTTAAAACCGTAAGAGCGAAATTTCAAGTTGAAGCACACAAATCTCAGACCTGAAACTTGAAACCTGAAACCTGAAACTAATTGTTCCGCTGCGCTTCAACTTTCAGTTTGGCGAGCGCGTCGGCGCGACCGATGGCGATGAGCATGTCGCCCGCTTCGATGTAGGCGTCGCCCGAAGGATTGAAGATCATCTGGCTCGTGCTGCTGCGTCTGACGGCGACGATCACGACATCGAGTTCCGAGCGGATGTTGGTGTATTTCAGTTTGTGGCCGACGTAAGGCGAGGCGGGCGAGACGACGACTTCTTCAAAGTCGAGGTCGAGGTCTTCCGCCGCGATGGAGTCTATGAAGTCCGCGACGGCGGGCTTGGTCAACGCCTGCACCATGCGCTGGCCGCCGATGATGATGGGCGCAATCACGCGATTTGCCCCGGCGCGGATAAGCTTCGGCTCGGCCTGTTCTTCAACCGCACGCGCGACGATGTGCAGGTCGTTGTTCAAGCCGCGCGCCGTGAGCACGACATAAACGTTGTCGGCATCGTCGGGCAGGCAGGCGGCGAGGGCGCGCGCGTGTTCGACGCCCGCATCGCGCAGAGTCTCTTCGAGCGTCGCATCGCGCACGAGCACGAGCACGTCCTGTTCGATCAAGTTGGCAACCTGTCGCTCTTCGCGTTCGATGACGATGAAAGGCTCTTCGCGTCGTTGCAGTTCGCGAATGATGCGCGAGCCGACGCGACCCGCGCCGCAGATGATGAAATGGTTTCGCAGTTTGTTGATCTCCCTGGAGCGGCGACGCTGGCCGTAAGCCGCGACGATCTCCGATTGGACGAGAGCCTGAATCGCCGTGGAAAGCAGGAAGCCGACCGTGGCGACGCTGATGAGCATGAAGACGATGGAGAAAGCGCGACCCCCGCGCGACACCGGATGCACGTCGCCGTAGCCGACGGTTGCCACGGTCATCACGGTCAGGTAGAGGCTGTCGAGCAGCGAGAGCGGTTCGAGCGCGCGGAAGCCGATGGTGCCGATGGCGATCAGCGCGACGAGCGCGGCGAGCGCGTACAACATGCGCTGGCGCGCGCTTTTCGACAGGTGGGGGAAGTTTTGCGTCGAACTCATAGATCAACCGGCGCATCCAAACGAAGCGACATCAAGCGCGCCGTCACGTTAGCGAAAACGCGCGCACAGGTCAAACAATGGTGGACAGTTCAACGTATAGCGTTTAGAGTTTAGAGAGACTCGGGCGAGTCGAAGGGGTTTTTAACTCGTCACCTGTCACTCGTCACTGCTTTTATGGCCGTTCGTCATCCACCCGCGAATCGCGTTCCGCCTCCTGCGCAGAGGAAGCGCGGCGCACGCGTCATCAGATACGTAGAGCCGGACGAAGGCTTCTTCCGGCGTTGGCGTCGGCGCATCTTTCGTCCCCCGCTCGTGATCGCGCTGGTGATTCTCACCACGTTCACCATCGGCGTCCTCGGCTATTACTACTACATCTTCTCCGAACGGGTTGACCGCCTGATCAGCGGCGAAATCTTCACGCGTTCGGCTGGCCTCTATACCGCGCCGAAAGAGTTGCGCGTGGGCGGGGGGCTGTCGGCAGACGAACTGGTGAAGCGTTTGCAGCGCGCGGGCTACGTCGAGCGCGGCGCACAGGCGGACGAAGCGCGCGGGCGTTATGCCGTGAGCGGCGCGGGCGTGGAGATCGAGCCGGGGCAGAACGCCATCGTTGACGGCCAGCGTCTCTTCCCGCGCGTGCGCGTCTCTTTCGCCAAAACGGGCAAGGGCATCACGGCGATCAACGATCTCGACAGTAAAGCGAAACTCGAACGCGTGCTCGTCGAGCCGGAGCAGATCAGTTTCGTGACGGGCAGCGACCGCCAGAAGCGTCGCATCATCGGTTTTCAAGACATCCCGCCGCACCTCGTCAAAGCCATCACGGTGACGGAGGATCGCACTTTCTTCGAGCACTACGGCATCAACTTTCGCGGCATCCTGCGCGCGCTCGTGCGTCGCTACGACGCCGACCCGAACTCGCCGATTGCGCGTCAGGGCGGTTCGAGCATCACGCAGCAACTCGTCAAAAATCTGTTGCTCTCGCCCGAATACAGCATGAAGCGCAAGCTCTCCGAAGCCTACATGTCCGTCATTTTGGAGACGCGGCTCAGCAAGCAGGAGATTTTCGCGCTCTACTGCAACGAGGCTTATCTAGGCCAGCACGGCGGTTTCTCGATCAACGGTTTCGGCCAAGCGGCGCAGGTCTATTTCAACAAAGACGTGACGGGCGTGACGCTGCCCGAAGCCGCGTTCCTCGCCGGAATCATCCGCAGCCCGAACCGCTACAACCCTTATCGCAATCATCAGACGGCGACGGCGCGGCGCAATCAGGTGCTCGATTCGATGGCCGACGCAGGGGCGATCACGGCGGACGAAGCGGCGCGTGCGAAGGCGACGGAATTGAAAGTTGCGCCCGCGCGCGGCCGGCTCGACAGTTCCGAAGCCCCCTACTTCGTGGATTACGTGCAGGCGCAGTTGGCCGACATCCTCGCCGACTCGCGCACCGCCGAACACCTCCGCATCTACACGACGATTGACATGGAATTGCAGCGCGCGGCCTACGCGGCGGTGACGAAGCAACTCGCCGCGCTCGATAAGATTTACGCGAAGCGCGGAAAAAATTCTGTCGAGCCGGGAACGCTGCAAGCGTCGCTCGTGGCGATGAACGCGGAGACGGGCGAAGTCGTCGCGATGGTCGGCGGGCGCGACTACGAAAAGAGTCAACTCAATCGCGCGACGGACGCGATGCGCCAGCCCGGTTCGGTCTTCAAGCCGTTCGTCTATGCCACCGCGCTTAACACTGCGTTCGACCCGATCCCGCGCGTCATCACCGCGGCGACGACATACATGGACGAGCCGAAGACTTTCACCTACGACAATCAGGAATACTCGCCCGGCAACTTCGGCGACTCTTACGCCAACGCTCCCGTCACGCTGCGCGACGCGCTCGTCCATAGCAAGAACGTCATCACGGTTGACGTGGCGATGGAAGTCACGATTGGCCGCGTGATGAACCTCGCGGCGCGTGCGGGGCTGCCGAAGCCTGCGCGCGCGTACCCGGCGATGGCGCTCGGCACGAACGAAGCGACGCCGCTCCAAGTCGCGTCCGCCTACACGACCTTCGCCAATCTTGGCACGCGCTCGACGCCCATCGGCATCAATCGCGTCACCACCGGACGCGGCGCGACCATCGCTGCGCCCGCCACGCAGCGGAGCGACGTGATGCGTCCAGAAGTCGCCTACCTGATGACTTCGATGATGAAGGATGTCGTCAATCGCGGCACGGCGGCGCGTCTGCGCTCGCGCGGTTTCAAGTTCAACGTCGCGGGCAAGACTGGCACGTCGCGCGACGGCTGGTTCGCGGGTTACACGCCGCAACTCGTCTGCGTCGTCTATGTCGGCTTCGACGACGGCTCGCCGCTCGGCCTCACCGGCGCGGATTCCGCTCTGCCCATCTGGGCCGACTTCATGCAGGCCGCGCTCTCCGCGCACCCCGAATGGGCGGGCGATTGGCAGCAGCCCTCCGGCCTTGAGCAGGCTTCGATTGACACGCGCACGGGCATGCTCGCCGCCGCCGATAACACGACGAGCAAACGCACCGAACTCTTCATCCAAGGCACCGCGCCGACCCAAGAGAGCACCGCGCCGCTCGAAGACGAACTCGCGCCGCTCGACGGCGAGGGCGAAGAGGGCGGCGAATTCGACTACGCGCCCGCGCCCGTCGTCGTGCCGTCCGACGGCAGCGACCCGCCGCCACTGCCCGCCGCCACACCGAAGCCTCTGCGCACCACCCCGCGTCTGGAAGGGCGCGGCATCACGCAAGCCGACGGCACATCCCGCTTGATGGGCACGATCACGCTCGACATTGACCCGGCGACGGGCTTACTGGCCGCGCCGACGTGCCCCGTCATCCGCTCGAAAACTTTCCCCATCGGCCAGGAGCCGCGCCGCTACTGCGGCCCCGGATATCACAACGGCAAGACGATCCTGCCTTCGGGCACGCGCCCGCGCGTCGTCTCGCCGTGAAGCAGTGACTGGCAAGTTTTTTAACTGACAACAAGAAGTCGCGTGAAGCGACGGACGAAATGAAGAACTTCTCCGGGCAAATTGTGTTCAAGACGGCGTTGGCGCTGACGCTGCTTGTCGCCGTCTGTCTCTGCGCTCCGGCGCAAACCGCAAGTTCGCCATCGCCCGCCCCGGTTGCCGACGGTAAGAGCGCGCAGTTGGTCAAAGTCTCAGCCGTCGTGCTGGATGAAAAGAACAATTTTGTAAACGACTTGCGCGCGGAGGATTTTGTGTTGACGGATAGCGGCGTGGCGCAGCCGGTCACGTTCTTCGCGCTCGAAGACCTACCTCTCAGCTACACTTTGCTGGTTGACAACACCGGCTCTCTGCGCGAGATGCTCGACCATGTGCTCAGGACGGGCGAGGCGATTGTCGCGGGGAAGAGGCCGCAGGATGAAATGTCGGTTGTGCGTTTCGTCAGCCGCGACAAGATCGAGTTGCTACAGGATTTCACGCGGAATCAAAACGCGCTCGCCGCCGCGCTCGATCAGATGTACGTCGAGGGCGGGGCGACGGCGATGCTCGAAGCGCTCTACGTCACTGCCGAAGCAGTGGCGGCGCGTACGCCCTTCACTGAGCGGCGACGTGCGCTCGTCCTCGTCACGGATGGCGGCGAGCGCGACCCGCGTTCCAAACCCGACGAGTTGTTCACCCTGCTGCGCCGTGAGCACGTCCGAGTGTTCGTCCTCGGCCTCACAGACGCGATGAGCAGCGATGCTTTCGCTCAGGTGAAAGGGGGGCGCAAGAAGTCGCGCGAGTTGCTCGAAATGCTCGCCCGCGAGACGGGAGGCCGCGCCGTCTTTCCCAAAACACCGTCAGAGTTTGGTGCCGCCGCCGCCGCACTCAACCGCGAACTGCAAATGCCCGAATACGTGCTCGGCTATACCCCCAACAAAGCGACAAACAACGCCAAGCCCGGCATGATCCAGGTCAAACTAGCCGACTCCGCTATGACGGGCAGAGGGAAATTGCACCTGCACGGTAGCCTTCAACCGCATTAAACGACTTCCGCAAACGTCTCGCCCTTTAAAATCGGCGGTGCTCCACGCCTCGACTCACGCCGCGCCTGAGTATTCAATCGTCCCCGCCCGACTTTGTGGAACTTTTTCGCCGCGCCGGGCGAATTAGGTGTGACGAGCCAAAGGATTGAGCCTCTAGCGCGAGTGAAGATGAAAGCCTCTCCTGAGCATAGCGATGAAGAACTGTTGCGGCTAATTGTGGCCGGAGATGCGGACGCCTTCACCACGCTCTATCGCCGCCGGCAGGCGTGCATCTATCGCTTCGCGCTTCAGATGTGCGGCTCGGAAGGAATCGCGGAGGACGTGACGCAGGAAGTTTTCCTGACGCTCGTGCGGCGCGAACCGCAAATTTTCGACGCGACGCGCGGCACGCTCGCCGCGTATCTCTACGGCATCGCGCGCAATCAGGTCTTGAGGCGTTTGGAGAAGGAGAGACATTTCGTGTCGCTCGTCGAAGACACGGCGGAAGACGGAAACGGGACGACGGAGCATCCGGCGACGACGACCCGGCACGACCCGCTTGCAGAACTCACGCGCCACGAGTTGATCGAATCCGTGCAGCAGGCGGTGCTGGCTTTGCCCGCGCATTATCGAGAGGTGGTCGTGTTGTGCGAACTGCACGAGATGAGTTACGCGGAAGCGGCGGGCGCGCTCGGTTGCGCGGTCGGCACGGTGCGCTCGCGCCTGCATCGCGCACGCGCTCTGCTAGTCGAACGCCTGCGCGAGGTGCGGCAGAGAGAAGCGGGCGTCGCAGAAGATTTTGATCCTCTAAGGTGTTTCGCATGAACTGTCAGCAATTCACATCGTTCATCGTGGAGATGGCGCGCGGGCAGATGATGGATGCCGCGTCGCGCGACGCAGCGATGCGCCACGCCGAAAGTTGTCAGGCGTGCGCTGCGCGTCTGGCACAAGAGCAAAGTTTGACGAACGCGTTGCGCGCCGTCGCTCACGACATGAAAGACGCGAGCGCGCCCGCACGCGTCGAAGCGAAACTGTTGGCCGCCTTCCAGTCGAGCCTGGCACAGACGGACGCGCCGGCGGCGACAGGCGCAACGCACGCGCCGCTGCCCTTAAATGCTGCCCGCGCGAAAGCGGCGGCTCGCCGCCGCCTCGCCTTCGCCGCGATAGCCGCCGTCGCGGCCTCTCTCGTGCTCGTCGTCCTCGCCTCGCTGTATGTGCGATTTACGCGAACCGGGTCGCCGTCGTCGCAAGAGATTGCGTCGAGCGGCGGGCAGACTGTTAGTGAAGCAACGCCGCCGGGTAAAGAGTCGGCGATTGCCGCGCCGTCGCCGCTTGCGTCTTCAACGGAGCCGGAGCGACAGACGAAAAGCGCGACGACGGGCACGATTCAAGTCGGCGCAGCAAAACTTTCCACGGTCAAACAGCCTCGCAACCAACGCCCGCCGACCATGATCAAAGCGCAGCATGTGATTGACGGCGGCAACGCCATCATCGAAGCGAGCGAAGGGGAGACGGTTGCGGCCAACGCCCCTGCGAGGCCGGTTGAAGCAGAGAGCGTGACGGAATTTATCTCGCTCATGGCCGATGCGCCCGCCACGTCGCCTTTGGAGAGCGGGCAGTTGGTGCGCGTGCAAGTGCCGCGCGCCGCGCTCGCGTCGCTCGGCTTGCCTCTGAACGCAGAGCGCGGCAACGAGCCGGTCAAGGCCGACGTGCTTTTGGGCGGCGACGGGCTGGCGCGCGCCATACGCTTCGTGCGCTGATGCGCGATGCCTGTGTTTGAAGTTGAACAATTGAGAATTGCGCCGCCGGTCAATTGGACGCGCGCGCGTTGAACCGACCAGCCATATTTGAAAGGATGATGAAGACGATGATCAAGAGACGTTTACTGACCGCCGTGTTTTGCACGCTCGCACTACTTACCAACGGCTCGGGCGCGCTGCTCCAGGCGCAAACTCAACAGAGAACGCGACAAGCCCCGCCACCGCAGCCCGGACAAGACGTGCTCATCGAGCGCGAAGGGATGCAGCCGCTTCCGCCTCCCGGCGAGTTCTTCGAGATGCACATCGCGCCGGGCGTGCCGGGCGATTCTTTCAGTTTCAGTTTCATGTCGTCGGAGATGCAATTCGACA
The DNA here is from genome assembly GCA_036009085.1 of Pyrinomonadaceae bacterium. Taxonomy (GTDB): domain Bacteria; phylum Acidobacteriota; class Blastocatellia; order Pyrinomonadales; family Pyrinomonadaceae; genus JAIVJZ01. The sequence continues at coordinate 10,449 of DASYMM010000433.1, forward strand.
GCAAGATCGTGAAAGGCGCGCCTTACTCCGCGGAAGCCGTCACCGAATCCGTCCAGACGCTCTCCGACGGAAACCGCATCACGCGCACCTCGAAAGCCAGCATCTATCGCGACGGCGAAGGACGCACGCGCCGCGATCAGACGCTCAACCACATCGGCCCCTGGGCGACCGCCGACGAGGCTCCGCAAACCATCTTCATCAACGACCCCGTGGCGGGCGCGCACTACGTCCTCAACCCGCGCACGCGCACCGCGCAAAAGATGTCGAACACGTTCACCTTCCAACGCATGCCGTCAGGAGAAGGCGAGACTCCTGCGCCGGGCGCAGCGCGCACGCAAGTCTGGGTGCGCCAGAGCGGGAGCGAAGACGTGGCCGTCGCGTCTAGTGCGCCGATCAAGGCCGGGGGCGCGAGCCTGTCGGGCAAGGCCATCAAGAAAGTTCAACCCACGTATCCGCCGATTGCGAAGGCCGCCGGCGCGCAGGGGCCTGTCTCCGTGCAGATCGTCATCAACGAAGCGGGCAACGTGGAATCCGCCAAAGCCATCGCCGGTCATCCGCTCTTGCAGCAGGCTGCCGTGACCGCCGCGAAAGAGTGGCAGTTCAGCCCGACCAAACTCTCCGGCAACGCGGTCAAGGTCGAAGGCACGATCTCCTTCGTCTTTGCGCTCCCGAAGGGTGAAGACGCGCCGCCCTCCGGCGGCATGACCCTCATGCGCACACCCGCGCCGGGCGGCGCGCCCGACGGCGGCGACGGCCTCCCGTCGAAGATGTTGATGCCGAAGCCGGTCACGGAATCGCTCGGCAAGCAATCAATCGAAGGCGTGGAAGCTGAAGGCACGCGCACCACGGTCACGTTCCCGGTAGGCGCGATGGGCAACGAACGCCCGATCAACATCGTCTCCGAGCGTTGGTATTCGCCCGAACTGCAAACCGTCGTGATGACCAAACACAGCGACCCGCGCTTCGGCGAAACGAGCTATCGCCTGATTAACATCAACCGCAGCGAACCATCGCGCACGCTCTTTGAAGTGCCCTCCGACTACACCCTGAAAGCCGAAGAGTCGCACCCGCGCCGCATGCGCGTGATGTCGCCGATGAAAGTCCAACAACAGCAGTAGAAAGCTCGTCCGCATGAAACGAAACAGGCGACGCGCCGATGGACGCGTCGCCTGTTTTCCCTTTCACCAGAACGAAACTTACGAAAGGGAGACTTTGTAGTAAATCTCTCCGAGCGCGAGAGAGCATTGAACGGAGTCTAGCTGCAACACGTCCTCCAACGAACGGAAATCCGAGAGCATCCAGCGATTGTCCGGTTGCTTGACGTAATGCTCGACGTGGTAGCCGTTTTGCGCGATGAGCAGATATTCGGCCACCGACACAAGTGTGCGGTAGTAGCCAAACTTCGTAGTGCGATCATACGCGGCGGTTGATTTAGACAACACTTCAACGATTAGCGTCGGGTTAAGCAGCGTATCAACGGCATCGTCCTCAAATTGCGACTCACCGCAGACGACCGCTACATCAGGATAGGTGTAAAGGTTAGCTGAGGGAATCTTCACCCTCATGTCGCTGATGTAAATTTCGCACGGCCTTTCTCTTAGGTGTTGCTTCAGCGCGCTGAACACATTGCCGGCGATGAAGTTGTGATTTTTGCTCGCGCCGGTCATCGCGAAGATTTCGCCGTCAAGGTATTCGCTCTTGGACTCAGCTTTGCGTTCGAGCGACAGATATTCTTCGGGTGTGACGTAAGTGGTTTTAACTTGGCGAGACATCTTACACCTCTAAACTTTTAGGGCTAACCGACATCATACCACTTCAATATAGCGGCAGGTGAGAACTTATATCCGCGCCCCACTGACTTCGGGAGGGTTGAGCGATAGCAAGGCCGCCTGCAAAGTTTCGATGGCGAGCGCGGCGGCGTGAGTCTTGCGCGGGGGGAGGCCGTCGAGCGCGTGTGTGATTTGTTGGCGGGTGATGCGCGCGGCTTCCGTGGTGGTGATGCCTTCGAGCATTTCGGTGAGGGCGGAGCCGCAGGCGAGCGTGGGCGGGCAGCCGTAGGCGAGGAAGCGCGCGGCGGTGATGCGTCCGCCGTGAATGCGCAACGTGAGGCGTAAGCGGTCGCCGCAGGCGGGGTTCGTCAACTCGGCGGAGGCGTCGGCGTCCGCGAGTTCGCCGACGTTGCGCGGGTGTGCGAGATGATCTTTGAAAGCCTCGGAGTAGGGCATCGGAGTCTGAAGTCTGGAGTCTGGAATCTGGAGTCTGGAGTCAAAAAACTTTCTTGACTTTAGACCCCAGACTTTCAGACTCCAGACTTATGCGGTCGTGGTTTCGCAGGCGCGTTCGGCGAGCGCTTTCTGGTAGAGCGGCGAGAGGCGACGCAGATTTTCGACGGCGCGGGGCAGCACTTCGAGCACGTAGGCGATGTCCTCTTCGCTCGTGTCTTTGCCGAGGCTGAAACGGATCGAGCCGCGCGCGAGTTCGTCGTCGCGCCCGATGGCGCGTATGACGGGCGAGGGTTCGAGCGAGCCGGAAGAACAGGCCGACCCCGTGGAGACGGCCACGCCCTGCATGTCCAGATTGATGAGCAAGCCCTCGCCTTCGATGAAGCGGAAGGAGATGTTTGACAGGTGCGGCAGACGCCGCGCGCGGTCGCCGTTGAAGACGATGTCTGCGACCGACGCTTCGACGCCCCGTTCAAATTGATCCCGCAAACGGCTCAGGTGCTCGATCCTCGCGTCGAGTTCCTCGCGTGCGAGCGCGGCGGCTTTGCCGAAGGCGACGATGAGCGGGACTGACTCCGTGCCCGCGCGTCGTTCGCGTTCCTGATGGCCGCCGATGGCTTGCGGCGTGAGCCGTACGCTGCGGCGCACGTAGAGCGCGCCCACGCCTTTCGGGGCGTTGAGCTTGTGCGCGGAGAGCGAGAGCAGGTCGCAGCCGAGCGCGTCCACGTCCACAGTCATGCGCCCGGCGGCCTGCACCGCGTCCGTGTGCAGCCAGAGATACTTGCGCCCGCGCCCTTCGCGTTCCTCACGCACGAGCGCGCCGACTTCCGCGACGGGCTGAATCGTCCCGATCTCGTTGTTGGCGAGCATCAAGGTGATGAGCACGGTGTCGGGTCTGAGCGCGGCGCGCACGTCTTCGAGGCGCACGATGCCGTCCGAATAAACCGGAAGGCGCGTCACTTCCCAACCGCGTTTCTCCAGTGAATCGCAGACGCCGCGCACGGCGGAATGCTCGATCTGCGAGGTGATGATGTGCCGGCCGTGCTCGGCGGCAGTCTCACAAATGCCGCGTATGGCGAGGTTGTTGGCCTCCGTGCCGCCGGAGAGAAAGACCAACTCGTTCGGGCGCGCGTTGATTAAAGCGGCCACTTCGCGCCGCGCGCGGTCGAGCGCGACGCGCGCCTCCTGCCCGTAAAAGTGGACGCTCGAAGCGTTGCCGAACTTCTCCGTCAGATAGGGCAACATCGCCTCGACCACACGCGGGTCAACCGGCGTCGTGGCACTATTGTCTAAATAAACTCTGCGCATAAAAAGCTATCAGCTATCAGCAGTTAGCAATTCAATCTTGAGCCACTGACGCATAAATCACAAACCAACAACGGACAACTGACCACGGACAAATAATGGACAACTGACAGTTGAGTCTCGAACATCACAAGAAACTGACAGCCTTCCGCGCCGGTCGGCAAATTTCACACTCTCCCGTCGGACGGCTGGCGCAGGTGAAAACAAGCGGTTCGCTTCAAGTCTGCTGCAAGGCTGATTCGGGGCTGATTCGAGACAGCTTCGAGTCTAGCGGCGCATGGAGGCGCGGTCAAGCGGCTTCAAAAGTCCGGTTCACGCACGCCGTTTGAAGTGTTAGCATAGACCGTTCCGCCGAAGCTTCAGCGAAAATTTCCGAACGCCTGTGAGATGCCTTCACTGCGCGCGCTAGTTTACGAAACGCGTCCTTTTGCCGGAACAATTTTTAAGGAGAGAAAACATGCAGATTCGCACACGCCTTTTGCCCGCCGCCCTATCCCTCGCGCTGGCCGTCGCGTTGTTCCCTGCGACAACTACTTCCCGCGCTGCCGCCGTAAACAATGAAGACGCACCCGTCGCCGCCACGGCGCAGCAAGTCGGCGCGCTCGAACGCGGTTATCGCACGGGCTATTCCGACGGCTATCAGGCGGGCTATCGCGATTCCATCGAACGCGCCACGCGCGACTATCGCAACAAGGAAGAGTACGCGAGCGCAGACCGCGCCTACCTCTCGGCTTACGGCGCGCGCGAGGATTACCGCGACGGCTACCAGCAAGGCTTCGAGATCGGTTACGAAGCGGGCTTCGACCGGCGCGGCTTCGACTCCGTCGTCCCGCCCGGTCTTACGCGGCGCGGCGCATCTGCAAGCAACAGCAACAACACGCGCGACACGTCCGATTCCACGCCCGACCCGCGCGCGAGCGATTCAACCCCCACCAGCACGAGCAGCAGCCGCAGCGGCGCGCCGCAACGCCAGATCGGTTCGCTCGATCTGCCGTTGGACACGACCATGCGCATCGAACTGCTGACGAACCTCTCGACCGACGCGACGCAGCGCGGCGACCGCTTCGAGGCGCGCGTCATCGAACCCGCAGAGTACGAGGGTGCGCGCATCGTCGGGCGCGTCACGCGCGTCAAGCGTCCCGGCAAGGTGCGCGGCTCCGGCGAGTTGCAACTCAACTTTGAACAGATCAGCTTGCCCGACGGTCGTTTCACGAACCTCAACGCGCAGGTGATCGAAGTTGTCGGCCAATCAACGGGCAACGTCGGCGAGGTTGACGAGGAAGGCGGCGTGCGCGGCCAGAGCACGACGAAAGACGACGTGACGAAAGTTGGCGCGGGCGCAGGCATCGGCGCGATCATCGGCGCGATTGCGGGCGGCGGCAAGGGCGCGGCCATCGGCGCGGTCATCGGCGGCGGCATCGGCGCGGGCGGCGCGATCACCTCGCGCGGCAAAGACGTTCGCCTCGAACGCGGTCAGGAACTGCTCATCCGCACCTCGACCGAAACGCGGATTCAGTAAAGTTTCGAGTTTCAGGTTTCGAGTTTCAGGTCTGAGGTTAGAGGCTCTTTGCTTTGAACTCGAAACCTGAAACTCAAAACCTGAAACTTTATGCTCATCACTCTCCTAACCGACTTCGGCACGGCCGATTATTTCGCCGGGGCGTTGAAGGGCGCGCTCCTCACGGTCAACCCGCAGGCGCAGATCGTTGACATCACACACGAGATTCCCGCGCACGACATAGAGGCGGGCGCGTTCACGCTGCTCGCCGCTTACAGCAGTTTCCCGCCGCAGACGATCCACGTCGCCGTAGTTGATCCCGGCGTCGGCTCCGCGCGTCGCCCCGTCCTCGTCCAAGCGCACGGGCACTTCTTCGT
>DASYMM010000434.1:0-2953 GCA_036009085.1 Pyrinomonadaceae bacterium
CACGACGAAGGAAGTCGGCAAGGGGACGGGTCTCGGCCTTTCCACCGTCTACGGTATCGTCAAACAATCGGGCGGCAACATCTGGGTCTATAGCGAGCCGGAGCGCGGCACGACGTTCAAGATTTACCTGCCGCTCGTGAGCGGTCAGGCGGAGGTCGTCGAACATCTGACCGCACCCGCCGAATCGCCGCGCGGCACAGAGACGGTGCTGCTCGTCGAGGACGACGAACAGGTGCGCCGCATCGCACGCACGACGCTCGAAATGTGCGGCTACAAAGTGCTGGACGCTGCGAACGGAGGGGATGCGCTTGTCACCTGCCGGGAGCATGCGGGCAAAATTGATCTTCTCCTGACCGACGTGGTGATGCCGCGCATGGGCGGGCGCGAGTTGGCCGAACAACTCGCGCGGCTGCGCGGCGAGACGCGCGTGCTCTACATGTCGGGCTACACGGAAGACGCCATCGTCCATCACGGCGTCATCGAAGAGGGCACGGACTTCATCGAGAAGCCATTCGCCCCGGCGGCGCTGGCGCGCAAGGTGCGAGAAGGGCTTATGCGGGAGGCGCTCGTTGCGACCGGATAATCAAACATCAGCGGCGCGCTCGTCCGTTGCTGCGGCAACGACGGTGGCGCAGGGCGGCAAGGCGCGCATTCTCATCATTGACGACGAACCAGAGGTTAGAAACGTGCTGCGCGAGTTGCTGCGTTTCGATTATGACTGTCGCGAAGCCGACTCCGCCGAGCAGGCGCTGGACCTATTAGTCGCCGGCAGGTTCGATCTCGTCATCAGCGACATCAACATGCGTGGCATCAGCGGCCTCGATATGATTCCGCAGGTGCTCCGCCGCTCGCCCGACATGGTCGTCGTGATGATCAGCGGCGAAAACTCGATTGCGAGCGCGATTGCCGCCATGCGCGCGGGCGCATACGACTACGTGACGAAGCCTTTCGCTCTGCAACACGTCGAAGCGGCGGTCGAGCGTGCGCTCAAACACTGCTACCTGTTGAAAGAGCAGCGGCACTACGAGGATTATCTCGAAGAAGTGGTCAAGCAACGCACGGCGGAGTTGGAGCATTTGGTCTATCACGATCCGCTGACGCAACTCCCCAACCGTGTCCTATTTGAAGATCGTTTGAATCAGGCGCTCGACGCCGCCGAGCGCAACGCGCAGCCGCTCGCAGTGCTCCTCCTCTCCGTAGATCGTTTCCAGAAAATGAACGACTCGCTCGGACATGCCACGGGCGACCTCCTGCTCTACGCCCTCGCCGAGCGAATCACGAATTGCTTTCCGGCGGGCGAGACGGTGGCGCGTTTCGAGGGCGACGAGTTCGCAGTGCTCTTGCCGCACGTCCGGGGAACGGAAGAGATCGCCAGCGCATCTGCCAACATCCAGCGGTGTCTCGCGCTCCCGTTCACGTTCGGCGGGCACGAACTCTTCATCACGCTCTCAATCGGCGTGAGTCTCTTTCCGCACGACGGCGACAACGTCGAGACGCTCCTGAAAAACTCCGGCGCGGCGCTCTATCGCGCGAAGGAAGCGGGCGGAAACAATTGCCAGTTCTACACGTCGGACATGAACGCAAAGGCGCTCAAGCGTCTGTGGCTCGAAAGCGGCCTCAGGCGCGCGCTCGAACGCGAGGAGTTCACCCTCCATTACCAGCCGAAGGTCGAAACCGACTCTTTGAAGATCGTCGGCATGGAGGCGCTCGTCCGCTGGCAGCATCCCGAACTGGGGCTGGTGTCGCCGTCGGAATTCATCCCTGTGGCGGAAGACACGGGTTTGATCGAGCCGCTCGGCGAGTGGGTGTTGCGCACGGCCTGCGCGCAAAACAAGGCGTGGCAGGATGCGGGTCTTCCTCCGCTTCGCGTCGCCGTCAACATTTCCGGTCGGCAGTTTCAACGCCATGATTTGCTGGCAACCATCCGTCGCACGCTCGACGAAACGAAACTGCCCGCGCACCAACTCGAACTCGAACTGACGGAGAGTTCGATCATGAAGAACCATGAGCAGGCCATCGGGACTCTCGGAGAGTTGAAAGCGATGGGCGTCAAGATTTCGATTGACGACTTCGGCACGGGCTATTCCTCGATGCAGTATTTGAAACGCCTGCCGATTGACGTGTTGAAGATTGACCGCTCATTCGTGCAGGACGCGACGACCGACCCCGACAGCGCCGCGCTCATCATGGGCATCATCGCGCTCGCGCACAACCTGCGCCTGAAGGTGGTCGCCGAAGGAGTGGAGACTGAGGAACAGAGAAGATTCCTGCATCTGCTCAGGTGCGACAAAATGCAGGGCTATCTTTTCAGCAAGCCTCTGCCGCCGGATGCTTTCGCCGAACTCATCTTGAAAGAGGCCGTCAGGCCGAAATGCGCCTCCGAGTATGTGCACACTTAAACGGACTCACACGGGTCTGGCCGTGTAGAAGTTATTGGGAAAAGTTACTGAGGAGAAGTTATTTATGAAGCCCGTTATTCTCTATCTCGATGACGACGCGGGATGCCTGAACGTCTTCCGCGCACTCTTCGCCGACGATTACGACGTGAGGACGGCGGCGACGCCTGCGGAAGCGCGGGCAGTGCTGCGCGAAAGTTTCGCCGACATCATTATCAGCGATCAGAACATGCCCGAAATCGAAGGCAAAGAATTTTTACGCGAGGCGGCGCGACTCTCCCCGCACAGTTGCCGTGGCCTGCTCACCGGCGCGATGCACGTTGGCGACGTTATCTTCGAGATGGGCGACGGGTTGATCCATTTCTTCGTCCCGAAGCCGTGGACGGAAGCCGAGATGCGGCGCGTGCTTGAGCGCGCCCTGTTGCGCCGTGCGAGTTGAAAACCCCTGTCTTTGACATCAGCTATGAGAAATAATTTACGAGCACTGGTCATAGATGACGACCCGCAGGTGCGGGGGCTGCTCGCCGTCACACTCAAACAGGTCGGTTGGGAAGTGA
>DASYMM010000435.1:0-5023 GCA_036009085.1 Pyrinomonadaceae bacterium
CCGCCTCCCGATGCCCTTCTTTTGAAGATTGCGGCTATGCGAAGCCGCGTCGTTCGGTCAAAAACTATCTGCGGTCGTTTGCGTTGCGGTCGCGCACGTCATGCGTCTCGCGGACGTGAACTTCGCGTTTCTTCTTCGGCATCAGGCCGAGCAGTCCGGCGAGACCGAGCAGCCCGAGCCAGCCCCAGTCTTTGTCGTCGTCGCGGTTGGTTGTCCTGACCTCTCTGCGGTCGTCTCTCACGTCGCCCGTCGTGCTGCGATTCGCGTTGTCGTTAGCGGTCTGGGCGGCCAGTGGCGCGGCCACCGTGAGCAGAGTCAGGCTGAGCAGGCCGGCTCTGAAAAACTTCAACATTCTTCCCTCGTTCATTATCAAAATCCTCCCCGTGATGTAAGCAGCCGAAGCCGCGAAAATTTTCCACCGGACGTTTTCGAGTCGCGTTAAATATCGAGCAGGTCGTCGTTATTCTGCGCCGACGCGCTTGCGCCGCGCGCTTTGTTCGTCTCGATCTGTTCGACGTTTACGTCCGTGCGACGGAGCGTCTCGTGGACGGTCTCCGTGCGTTGTTCGACATCCTTGTTGACGACGACCTCTTCGACCACGCGCGCCTTCTTCTTCACGACCAACTCTTCGTAAGCCTCTCTGATCTCGACGAGCGATTCCTGAAAAGCCTCCGATTCCGTGCCGTGGAAAGTGTAATCAACCGGACGACGCTCGACGTTGACGTGCTCCTCGCGCAGTTCGACATTCTCCTCGACGGGCGTTTCCGTCACATGCGTCTCGACGCGCACGCCGCCGCGCTCGACCTCGCGCTTGCCCACCTCCAGTTTTTCTTCAACGACCGGCACGGCCACTTCGCGCGAAGCGTTTGCCGCTCCGACGGCGCGGCGCGGTTCTTGCGGCTCGACGGGCAGACGTTTGTGTTCCGCCGTCGTCTCCGCATCTGACGCGCTGTTTCGGTTGCCGCCCGCGAACGCATCGAAAGCGGCGTGCGTCGCCGTGGAATCGAAACCGCTCCAACCTTCGTTGCGCCACTCGGCGGCGCGCTTGTCAATCTCGACCGCGCCGTGTCGCTTCATGATCGCGACCGCGCTCTCCGCTCTGTCGTCCGCCGCGTCAACGCTGATGAGCGTGCCGCCGCGCCGCACGCCTTCTGCGTAATAGTTGGCGTCCTCTTCCGGCACGCCGAGGCGCGTGAGGCCGCTGATCAAGCCGCCCGCCGTCGCGCCGATGCCTGCGCCCGCGATGATGGCCGCGAGCGGCCCCGCCGCCACCACCGGCCCGATGCCCGGAATCGCGAGCGCGGTGAGACTCAGGAGCAGACCGGCGAGTCCGCCGATGGCCGCGCCCGTGCCCGCGCCTTTCGCCATGTCCTTGATCTGCTCGTCGCCGTCTTCTTCGACGTACTCGACGTGCTCGCCCTGCCGCTCCTGTCCTTCGAGCTTCTTCGACATGACGCTGATCTCTTCGCGCCGGAAATTCTCGCTCAACAATTCCTGCACCACGTTCTGCGCCTCGGCGCGGTTATCAAATAATCCGATGATAGTTTTCGCCATCATTTATCCCCTTTCTGTTTTAACGCTCACGCTCTGTCACATCCGGCGTGCGCGCGGCTCGCGTGTGCGACTGTGTTTCGTCTTCGTCGCCGACGCGCTCGACGACCGCTTCTTCCGTCCGCAGAGTGATGCGCTGCGGTTTATAAGTTTCGACTTCGCCCTTCGTGATGTGCAGTTCCTCTTTCAGCATGAGCCGCTTTTCGACCACGAGCACTTCTTCGAGGAGCGAAATGATCATCGTATTGCCGACGTGCCGGACGGGCACGGGCGCGTCCACGACGCGGTTGATGGGAACGCGCTTGACCTGCACCTCTTCGCGCATCAGCGGTTCGTCAACCACTTCCTCGCGCTCGTGCACGATCTTCTTGATGCGGACGCCGCCCGTCTCCACCTTGCGCTTCTGCACGTCGAGCGTCTCGGCGACGACGGGCATCACGATGCGTTCGTCCGTGCGCGCCCGGTTTGAAGTGACGAGCGTTTCGTCGTTCGCATCAGTGCCGCCGGTAGTCTCAGACACGGTCTCGCGCCTTTGCGGTCGCGCTAAATCCGAGAGGCTGAAAGGCACCGTGAAATTGCCGTCGTTCTGTAAGACCAACTCTTCGACGGGCATCAGGACTTGCCGCCCGTCTTCGAGATGGACGAACACTTCGGGACGGCTGCCTTCGCCCTGTGCCTGCGGCGCGTAGGCGTCAATCCGACCACGCAGTCCGTCGCGGTCTGTGACGATGGCGGTCTTCTCTCTGTCCGCCGTGGGTTTCGTTAGACTCATCTCAACTCCCTTTTTCTAAAGCGTGACGTGGCGACGGTTTTCTCCTCAAAACAAAAATCGGACGGAGAGGACGAGCGAAATCAGCGAAGCTAAGATCAGGATGGCGAGCAAGGGAAGCGACAATTTCGCGCGCCGCTGCGGCGGGCGTTCATAGACGCCGACGGCGCGCCCCAGAGCCGCACGCGAGGCCGCGCCGTCAGCCTGTTTTCTCTCAACTTGTCCTCGTGTCTTACCGAACATGCGTCCCCCTCGTTCGTCGTCCCGCTGTCGCCGGTTTTGTCGCCCCGCGCCGCCTCGCCCGTCATGCCCTCCGGTCTATGAACTCAACAGAAATTCGCCGGTCGAGTGCGTTTAACTCACCCGTCGCTGTGTATGATTTCGCGTCGCGGACGCATACGCGAACGCTCGTAGGGCAAGGAGCGTGCCGCGGGGCAGATCGCTGCCGCGAGAGTTTGAGAGTTGAGCCGGAATTATCGCGGGCGGAATTCGGGGCGTTGTCGAAGCGTCATTCGTGTACAATCGTCGGCGCGTCCAACTCGAAAAATTGGCTCGGAAAATTGGCTCGGAAAATCGGCTGTGAGGAAGGGGAGAGCAAAAGTGAAAGCTATCATCAGAATGTTCTGTCTCGCGCTCGTCGCGGCGGCGTGCGGTGTCGGCGCGAGCGCACAACAGCAAACGTCTGCGGAGGCGAGCGCGGGAGCGGCCGGCAATGATGTTGAGCCGCGCGTCGCCCTGACGGAGGCGGCGACGGCTTTCGATGCGTTGGGGCGCGTCGCGCTCGGCGCGCGTTTGCGCACCACCGTGCTCGCGGGCACGCAGGATGCCCCGGCGCGCAACGTCCTCATCGTCGTCGAAAATCGCAGCAGTTTTTTCTACAACTACGTCTCCGGCTCCGCGACTTTTTACGACGCGAATGGTGTGCGCTGCGGCGAAGGCTTGTGGAAGGTCGGGACGCTCGCCGTCGGCGAATCGGCGGAAGTGGACACGCCGGGCTTGCGCCTGACCTGCACGCCGACCACCTGGCGCGTCGTGGCGATCAACTTGTTGACGCGCTCGACCGACGTGGCGAAGCCCGATCAACCTGCGCCCGCCGCGACGGACAGCGCGACACCGGCGACGCAGAGTGCGCCCGCGTCGGCAGCTTCCCCTGCGGCGACGATGCCGCGTCTTGAAATCAACATCAACGGCAGGACGCTCCCGCTGCAAATCGGCAACCCGCTCGAAATCGTCGTCGGCAACGAGCGCGTCCACATCGTCGTCAACCCCGCGCCGTGAGCGTGCCGTGCGTCTTGACCTTCGGGGCGAGCGGCGAGAGAATCGCATCAGACGCACGCCCCCATGTTTTAACGCGAGCAACAAGGAGACACAGTCATGGCAGACGACGAGGGCAAGAGATGCAAGCACAATTTGTGCAGTTGCGCGGCGGCGAACGACAGCGACTATTGCAGCGAATACTGCGAGAACGCGAGCGATACGGGGATCACCGAGATCGCCTGTAGTTGCGGACACCCCGGCTGCGCCTGAAGATTCAAGGCCACGAAATAGCACGACCCTCAATCGCCCGACAGCCGTGCGGTTGAGGGTCGAAAATTTGCGCGCCCGTTTTCGTCGTCGCGAGTCAAACCAGCACGCACGCGCGATTGATGAGTTAACGGCGCGCGCGTTAAAGTAGCAGGCGTTTGTTTTCAGGTTGCCTATGAGTCGTCATCACGAAGGAATCAAGTTAAGAGGCCGCGCGCGCACGGCGGCGTCTGACGAAGACGTGCTCGCACGCTTGCGCGAGATCGTCGGCGCGGAGCATGTGCTGGTTGACGAGGCGCGGGTCGAGCCTTACGCGGCGGATGCGGTGAAGGAGAAGTTTCCACCCGAAGCCGTGCTCCTGCCGCAGACGGCGTCTGAGATCGCGGCGATTCTCCGGCTCGCCAACGAGCGTCGCTTTCCCGTCACGGCGCGCGGCGGCGGCGTCGGCTACACGGGCGGCGCAGTGCCCGTCGAGGGCGGCGTCGTCATCGGCACGGATCGCCTGAACCGCATCCGCGCGATTCAAGCGGACGACCTCTACGTCGTCACCGAACCGGGCGTGACGACCTACGCGTTGCAGCAGGCGGTGGAAGCCGTGGGGTTGTTCTACCCGCCCGATCCCGCGTCCTACAAGACCTCTTTCATCGGCGGCAACATCGCGGAGAACGCGGGCGGCATCCGCTCCGCGAAGTACGGCGTGACCAAACATTACGTGCTCGGCCTCGAAGTCGTGACGCCGACGGGCGACATCATTCGCACAGGCGGCTTGACGAGCAAGAACGTCGTGGGCTTCGACCTCACCGGCCTCATCTGCGGCTCGGAGGGCATGCTCGGTATCATCACCGAGGCGACGCTCCGCCTCTTGCCTCTGCCCGAAGCGACGCGCACGGTGCGCGCGACGTTCCGCACGATGACGGAGGCTTGCGCCTGCGTGCCGCGTTTCAACCGCGCGCGGGTGATGCCCGTGGCGATTGAGGTGCTTGACAGAAACGCTATCGCGGCGGTCGAGACGGAGTTCGCGTTCGGCTTCGGCGCGGAGGCTGGCGCGCTCCTGCTCGTCTCGGTTGACGGGCACGCGGAGGAGGTCGAGCGCGCGGCGCGGATCGTCGAAGGGGTGGTGCGCGAGGGCGGCGGCTTCGACGTGATGCGCTCCGAGACGCGCGAGGAAGAGGAACGCCT
>DASYMM010000436.1:0-12538 GCA_036009085.1 Pyrinomonadaceae bacterium
TCGCCGCGCGGCGCAAGCGGGGCTTCGAGTTCCAGCAGTTGCGACCACAACTCCGCGTCGCCGCGCAGAGCGTCCATCACGGCGACGTAGCGCGCGGGGCTTTCCGGGTGGTTGTCGCCCGTGTCGTGCTGCTCGTAAACGGGATGATGAATGATGGCCGTCTTCATAGACGCGGATTATGCGAGAGCGCGCGTGCGAGGTCAATCTGAAGCAAGAGATGAACGGAAGACTGTCAGTAGTCAGTTGTCAATAGTCAGTTGTTCAATCCAATGTTCAATCCAAATCTTTAGTAACTCGTGCAAGAGCCACATGCAACGGACAACTGACTACTGACCACGGACAGCTTTTAATTCGTCCCTCATCCCTCTTCCTTCATCCCTATCTGTACGGCTACCATGCGCGGCTGTAGTGAAAATCTTTCGGCACAGGTTCGTGTCTGGGTCTCGCCGTGGTCAAACTGTGAGGAATTTTGCGTTTTATCGCGTCTTGCGACCCGTCGGTGCGCGGAATAAGATTTGCACCGTAAGGCGGCTGTGATACGTCTCTCCCATAACCAATTCTCGCGAAGAATTATTCATTAGGAGACATTTGACATGAAAAGATTGCTTGCAACTCTGGCGTGCCTCGTCCTTTTGGCGACCATGCTGATCCCTGCGGACGCTTCCGCGCAGGAACGCAGACGCCGCTCGCGCTTCGGACGTAAAGCGCGCACGGCGGCCATTATCGGCGGCGGCGGCGTCGCCGGCGCGCTCATCGGCGGCAAGAAGGGCGCAGCCATCGGCGCGGGCGGCGCGGGTCTCTACGCTTTCAACCGTAAGGCCGCGCGGCGGCGTTTCAAAGGACGCACGCGCACCATCGGCACGGTCGCCAGCGGCACGGCTCTCGGCGCGGGCGTGGGCGGCGCGGTCGGCGGCAAGAAGGCCGCGGTCGGCGGCGCACTCGCGGGCGCGGCGGGCAGCGCGCTTTATCGTCGCAGCCAACGTCGTCGTCGCAACTAACAAAATTCACGCTTGAGAGAGTGGCCGCGAGTTACGTCGGCCACTCTCTTTTCGCGTGTTCGTGATCCGGCGCAAGCGGCAGCAACGTCAACAGACTTTTCCAACCTCGCGCGATCCGTCCAAACGAACCATTTATCAGGAGACGACCATTTATGTCACACGATGAAGAGCAGCAACGCAGAAGCCGTGTAGTGGTGGAGACGCCGACGGCGCGGCGCGAGGAAGTTTATACGCGCACGACGCGCACGCCCGAACCGGATCGCGGCGGGTATTCGACGGGCACCGTCGCCATCGTCGCGCTCGTCGCCATCGCGGCAACGGCCTTGATCTTATTCTTCTGGATGAACAGCGGCGCCGATGCGACGAACACCAACGTCAACATCGCCACGGCTCCGCCGACGCCGATTGCGACCGCGCCGACGCCGCTCGTCGTGACTCAGCCGACGCCCATGCAGCAACAGCCGACCATCATCGTGCAACCACCGACGACGACGCAGCCCGCGCCCGTCATCATCGAGCAACCCGCACCGGCCACAGCGTCCGCACCCGTCGTCGTGCCCCCGGCCAACACCGGCACAGACGACGCGACGCTCGAATCCAAAATCAACAAGAGCTACGCCGACGACGCAGACCTCGCAGGCATCGCCGTCACCGTCATCAACGGCAAGGCCACGCTCATCGGCCCGGTCAAAACCCAAGCCCTCAAAGACCGCGCCGAACGCCTCGCGATGGCCGTCAAAGGCGTCCGCAACGTTGACAACAAACTGATGGTCGAAACGCCTTGAAGGCAGTGACAAGTGACGAGTGACGAGATAAAAGAGATTTCAGGTTCCAAGTTTCAGGTCTGAGGCTCTCTTGTCTTTAACTTGTCACTCGTCACTCGTCACTCGTCACTCGTCACTCTCTTAGTACCCTTCGGTGTGCTCGCGCAGCCATTCGTTGAGTTCTTCTTCGGTCGGTTCGCGCCCTAGCTCTTCGCGGAGGCGCGTGCGCAGGTAGTCGCGTTCGCGCTCGGCGGCATCTTCAAGCGTCGCATCGCCGCCGTCATTATCGCCGTCACTGTCGCCGCTCCCCGAATTTATGGCTTCATCGAAACTTACGCGCGGTATCCGGTCGTCTATATTGCTTGTTTGCGTAGAAAACATTTAGTCCCCTCTCCGAAAGTTCTGCTTTATAGCTGCAACTCTTCAATGCTCATCTCGCCCGTGATTGTCGAAGTATAGACGACAAGCGCGGACATCTCGCCCTGAATCTCAAGGCGGCGCAATTCATCCTGCGACAGCAAGCGCACCTCTTCGATCAGACACCCTTCGGGCGCGGGCGTCACGTGTGCGAAAGTTGCCGCGCCTGCGGCTTCTCCCTCGTGCAAGTGTCGCAGTTCTTCAAAGAGCCGCGCGCGTTCCGCTTCGCTGATGTTCAGTTCCTTCAGCGCGAGCGATTCCGGCACAAGTCCCATTTCGGCGTCGGCGAAGATCGTCCAGATGAAGCCGATGTCGAGCGCGAGGTGCAGGGCATCTTCCGCCTTGAAATAGCCGAGCACGGTTGCGCCCAACACATGCGCGATGACGTGATCCTGATGCGTGCCCGTCTGCTCCGGCGTCCATTCGACTGTCATAAAATTTGTGTGACAGTATAACCAGAACGCGCGCCCGACCAAAGAAGAAGGGCGACCAGCCCGTGCTCAGGATGGTCGCCCTACTCCGTCGAGAAACGGGTGACAGGGATATTTGTGTTTGCGTCTACGCCGTGCGTGAAAGCCAGACGCGCCACGACTGCGACTCGCCGCGCTCATTATCCCGGCTATTGAGCAAGAGCCAACTCCGGTAGAGCTTTCTTGCTGTCCTGCATGGCAGAAACCATGTTGCGCAGCGCAGACTTTGCGTTAGCCGTGATGGCGGGGTCGGATTCCAGAATTCGCAGCGCGCCGTCGAACACCCATTCGACCTCGACTGCGGCCTCCCTGAGTTCGCGCATACTGTTCTGCCATTTCACCGCCGACTCGGTGCCCTTGAATTGCTTCGTTTTCGCCACCTGCAATAAAACGCCGTAGAAGTGCGCGACGGCAGTGGCGCTCCTTGAAAGCATTCCCAAACGCACGGCCTCCTGCTGCGCGGAGATTGCCAGATCATACTCGCCCTTCAAGGCGAGAGCTTCCGCACGGAGCAAACTCGAATAGGCTTCCGCGCCCCAGATACCAGACCCCTTGATGGTGTCGGCGGCCTTCATGCCGCACTCCGGGTCGGCGTTATAGCTGTTGCAGATGAAGCCCAGAGCGAGGAAGTCGGCGGTGTCCGCCTGCCGTCCGTTGATCCGCTGCTGGATTAAGTCTCGCGTCTCCTTGTCCTTTCCGAGTTCGTGATTGACGACGCGCACGAGCGAAATTGTTTCGGCGTCTCCGCGCGTCTTGGCAACTCCGGTTAAGACGGAAGCAGCCTCTTCAAAGTCTTTGCGCGCCTCGGATTTATCGGCACGCGCCAACCCGCGCTTGAAGATCGTGCGCCCGATCTCACGGTCAATTTCCTCGAAGTAGTCGTTCTCCTCCTCCGGGTCTGGCGAGACCTTAATCATGCCTCTGGCCTTCCGTAAAAGGCTCAGGGCTGACTCAAACTCGCCGCGCGCCTCCCTGTGCCAGAGTCCGCGTATCGCCAACAGAGCTATCGCTTCCCGAGACGACTCCGGCAGTTCGTTGGCGAATTGCTCCGCTTTTTTCAGTTCGGCGTCCATGGCGTCGTAACGCGCGTGTTCAAAGTGGTCGAAGGCTTCTTCAATAATCAACTCGGCCTCTTTTTTCCACATGAGGGGAAACGCGAGCGCGGCTGAGGGCTTATCCTTCTTCGCATTCAAGATTTTCATCGCCGGTTCTTTTTCCGACGGCTGCAAAGAGCTAATCAGGAATTCCAACTCCTCTTTCAACCCTTTCGCATCCGGCAGCAAGTTGATGCTGTCGAGCAGAAAATCCAACGCCTTGAGACGCTCGCCCTTGTAGCGATAGGTCTTTGCCCTGCCCAGATGCGCGTCGGGGCTGGACGGCGACAGCTTGAGCAGCCGCTCGTAAACATTCCCCGCCGCGATGAGATTAGGGGCATCGAGAAACGCGTGCCCCGCCTGACTCAACAGACCGGCGACGACGGCGTTTTTGCCCTCAGTCTCCGCGAGATTTGCGGCTCTCTCGAAAGCCTCGGCGGCGCGGTTGCGCTCGTTCGCCTGAAGCAACGCCTCGGCCAGCAATTCCAGATTCCCGGACGTATTGAATTTCTTGTTCCTCACCACCTCGGTCAGCAGGTCGGCCGCCGGACTTGCCTGCGACATACATTCGACGGGCGAGGTCTCGGCTTTGCACAACAGTTCGCGCGCCTGCCGCAAAGACTTTTCCGCCTCGATGTCGCTCGGCGGCGGCGATTGCTCTGTATCGGCGACGTTACGCACGAAGGTCAGGAAATCAACGGCCAGCAGCGATTTCTCCTTGTAGAATTCTTCGAGCTTCTGTGTGTCTGTCAATTCGTTCTGCGTCGCCCCGTCAAATATCTTCTTGAACTCTTTGCCCCGCCGGTTGCGGACTACGACCTCAAACCACAGCTTCGAGTTTTGGGTAAAGACTCGACCGGACACCGTGTATTCGGCAGCCGGCGTGCCCTGTCCCTGCGGCGGGTTCGTGCTGACGACGTTCGGCTCGAATTCCTGCGCTTCCCTGAGACGCGCGAGGACACCCTCGCCGAGTTTCGCCCCATACGCCGTTCCGCTCACGCCCTTGAAGGCGACGGCGATCTTCGTTACCTCCTGCTCCTGCTCCAGCAGAAACGAGAGGGCGTCCGACATGCTGTTGAGATGGTTCAACACGTCTGCGTAGGGGAAGGTGCTGTTGCTATGCGCCAGCGAGACGGAGACTCCGTTTTTACGACACTTCAATAGCTCGTAGTCCAACTCCGCCTCGCGCGCGCCCTTCTGCGATTCACGCACCTTGATGAGCGCTTTGATGACGTAGTGGCTGGCGTCGCTCCCGATGGTGATCTGCTGCGCGGCGTTCGGCGCGACCCCGCCCGCCTGCGCGCACTGCGGCTCCTTGTCCCGGTCGCGCTTCTCCACGTCGTAGAACTTGAGTTGTCCGAGTCGCAGTATCAACAACTGCTCTGCGAAGTCGTCTATGTCGTCTTGCGACGCAATGCCGTCGTGATCGACGTTCAGCACGAAAATCGTCCGCCTGCTCTGCGGCTGCGACGAAGAAGACGCCGGGCGTGCCTGCGGGAGGAACGCGAAGAGGAGGAGCAGCGTCGTGGCGAAGATGGCGATGTGGCGTGTATGTCTCATCATCTGTTTTTGTTTCGGTGGATTTCGTCGTGACTCCAGAGTTTCTGCGGAAGTTGCTTGGAGAGCGGCAACATGCATCTATCTTTACCATTCGGACACGGCGCGGGCGGCACGGGAAGCGGCAGGATGCCGCGACGCTCCGTGCAGCGGATGAGCAGTTGTCGTTTGTCCACGTCAATAGTCACGAGGTCGCAGTGCTGTCCGGCTTTACACTTCTCCGTGTCAAGCCAATCTCGATTTTCGATCTCCACGTCCAGTTCGCTGAACTGGTTCTCGACCTCATCGAGAAATTGCGCCTTCAAACGTTTCAGGTTGCCGTTGGAGTTGTCATTGCTGACAATATTCTGAATGACGTACTTCTGCCGCACCTTGGACTGGGGCGGGGCAGCCGTGGCCGCCGCCGCACCGTCCGCCGCGCGGCGACCCGTCTGGCTCAAAAGCAGCGCGGCCAATAGTCCGAACAGCAAGAGGCGCACATTCAGGACAATCAATCTACGTCTCGTCATTAAGTACATTTCCTCTCCACAGATATTTCTTCCGCCGCGGCCGAATCAACGCCGGGCTTAGATGTAATGCGTCTCAGCGTGCTCTTGTCGCAGTTCTGCTTGTCCGCGAAGCTGGCCGTGAGGCGATACTTGCCATACGGCAAGACCAGACTGATACTGCCCACTGCGCCCGGTTCGTAAGGCCACGAGAAGAGAATAGACCCATCTTCCCGCCACTCTCCGAAGTGGCTGCTGATCTCTCCATCCGCCGCCTCGAACTTCAGTTGCGGCTTCGATCCTCTGAACACGGGATCGAATTCCCCCTCATCCTTAACCAACTCGATCTTCTCCGGCGCTTCACGGTTGAAATCCACTGGAACGTCGAAGAAGAGCGGCCAGTAAGGCTGCTTGTCGTTCCACCAGGCGTGCCAGACATCTACCGCGCGGAGCTTGAACGGTCTTTCATTTGCGGTAGGCTCATCACCTCTTCCCTTCTCTCTGACGATGATGTTATGAGAGCGAAGCGAGAGCTTGAGAGTCTCCTTCTGCCTCGGCAGTTCATCAATTAACAGTTCGGTGTTACGCGGTTCGATCTGGGGATTGATGGAGAAAATGTCCATCTGCGTGACGTAAAAAGGGACGAGGAAGAAAGGCAGCACGACGAGCGTGATCCTGAACGCGCGATGGCGAACGTAAGAGAGGAAGAGATCGCGGAACCAGACATAGCCGAGGACGAAGAGTGAGCCGCCGAGTAAGGTCAGAAGTTTGCCGAGAAGTTCCATTCTCTTGTTAGAGAGGATCGCGTCGGGGAGCAGCCAGAGGAGCAGGGCGGCATCGGCCACGCAGAGAAAGAGCCAGAAGGCATCGGTGCGGCTCGGCGTCTGTTTCTGCGCCGCCTCACGCGCGATTCCCATCTCCTCCTGCACGATGTCCCGCAGAGACTCTTCGAGCCTGGCCGCCGCCGGTGGGCGAGGCGGCGCTTCCGCTTCCTGTCTGGTGGATGTCTGTATGCTCATAAAAGTTAATGCGATTCGTGCGCTGCCGACATTTGCTCGAAGCGCGCGCGTGAGCGGTTAACCCGCGCCTGTCTCACGCTGCACGCGCGCCTCCGTGCAATAGATGTTTCCACACGACCTTTCACTTGAACCTCTGCCGGTTTAGAACGTGAATCCGAGGAGAACCAGAAGCTCCCTGTCGCCGTTCCCGGATTTCATAATAATCTTGCTGCCGATCCGAACCGGGCCGAGTTTCACGTCGCTGATCGTCACAGTCACGGTCTTGACGTTATCTTTGTTTTCAAACGTCCATTCCACTTCGGTCAGGCCGTTCTTCAATTTCAACTGGCCGTCGAAGAGCACGGTTGTCGTCTTCACCCCTCCGGCGCGCGTCTGTGCGAACTCGAAGCCGACCTTGACGAGGTTGCCGCCGGGGCGCGCCGTGAAGGAGCCTTTGAGGCCGAGCACCGTCTTGCCGGTCTTGCCGTCCTCTTTCTTCACGATGAATTCGATGTCGCCCTCAAACTTACTCTTCGTCATCACGGCCTTGATCTCGAAGGTCGTGGCCTTGACGACGGTGCCGGAATTGTCCGGCGCTTCCTGCCGGTCAATTGAGTAAGTGAGGCGGAAGTCGGGCGTGATGTTGAGTTGGCCGAGGAGCCTGATGCGCCGCGTCCGGTTCTTCTTGCTGTACTGGTAGACGAACTGGTTGAGGCCGCGATCAATGGTCAACTCTTCGGGCAGCGAGAGGGTATCCAACGAGCCGTCTTCGCGCGCGTATTTGAAGTCGATCTTGAGCACGCCCTTGTCGTCCGCCGACGGCGTGCCCCACTCACCCTCGAAGATGATGTTGAAAGGGTTCTTGGCCTTGTCGAAGAAGTGGTAGCTGAACTTACTCTCCGGGTCGTCAACGAAGCCGTCAATGACCGACACCGTCTTGTTAATCGTGATCTGCAAGTCGTGCGACTCGCTCATGTCCCACTCGCCGCGCAGTTCAAAACTGAACTCCTCTTCCTGATTGGGGAACACCTGGAGGACGGCCTTGCCGGTGGCGAAGAAAGGCACGACGGCGTCATCGCCGTGGAAGTTGTGGATCACCTTGTCGCCGGCGTCGCGGATGCAAAGCTGGTTGAAATTATTAAACTTCCAGACCACGTCAATGGGCGTCTGGGTGCCGTCTTTGCCCTTGATGATGATCTTGTTGTCTTTGCTCGTGCTCCACGTGCCAAAATCGGCGGTGCCTTTTTTGACCTTGCCGAGGGTGTCGCAATCGAAAGTCGTCGTCGCATCCTTTTTAAGACTGAATGTCGCCATGAGTCTCTCCTTACGTATCCGGGGAATTAAAAGTCGTTTAGAACGGGAGGTTAGTCCCGACGCTGAAGTAGAACCTGCCGCGCCCGCGCCCTGTCGTGGCGGCGTCGCCTATTCCATACGCCCAGTCAAGCTTGATGATGGCCGGGCGGTAGATGATGCGCGCGCCGAGGCCGGGGCCGAACCTGACGCCGGAGGCGGAGGCCGTGGTTTCGTATGCGCCGCCGAGGTCTAGGAAACCGGCCAGCCTCACTTGCCGCCGCAGGAATTTGCGGAAGCCGCTCTCGGCTCCCGCCGTTCCCGGCAACGCTGTCCATAACTCGCTTTGCAGGCTCCACAGCCTGCGCCCGATGGCATCGTCCTCGCGGAAGCCACGCAAGACATCCACGCCGCCGAGCGAGGGCAGTTCGTAGAGCGGGGTTTGCCGACTGGCTAACTCCACGCGCCCTGTCAGGTCTGCCTCCAACGTGCGCGACAACTGCTGGTGATAGTTGCCGGACAGGAGAAAGGAGGCGAACTGTGGTTCGTCCTGTGCGAGACCAAGCCCGAGGCGCAGGCGCGGCTCAAGGCGCACGCGCTTCGGCCTGTAGGCCGTCCGGTCTTCAAACAGGTAGAGGCCGCCGAGGTCGAGCGTGGTGAGGTTCTGCTTGGAGACGGTCTGGTCGGCTTGAAGAAGCTGGACGGTGGCGCGCTGCCCCTCCGCGTAGAAACGCAACGTACTGTCGGCGAGGTCTCGGAAGACCTCCAACTCCGCACGCAGGAGTCCGCCCGTCCGTCGTTCGTCCGTCTCGACGCCCGCGAAGACGCGACGCGCCTCGAAGTCAGACTTGCCGGTCAGTTGCAGCGAGAGCCTTCGATGCCCGAGCGCGTCGAAAAGGGCGAAGTCGGAACTATAGTTGAGCGCGCCGAGGGCTTCGTCCTGCGCCCCGACCTGAACGGACAGAGCATCCTGCGAGGACAGCAGGCCAAGCCGCTCTCGCTGTGCGAGACCGAAGATGCGGACGCTCTGCCCCGGCCTATACCTGAGGCCGAAGCCGACGTAGTTCTTCCTGTCCTTCGGCTGCCACGCCTGCTTACTCCTCGGCGTAGGGGAAGGCTTGGGCGACGCGGTGGCTGACGGATCGGGTGCCGGTGTGGGCGCGGGTGTCGCCTCGCCGTCCGTCGCCGAAGACTTTTCGGTCGGGGTGATCGTCAAAGACGGCACGAAGTCGGTCGCCGAACCGGCTGCGCCGCCTGTCTGCGCTTTGACGACCCCTTCGTTATTGGCCGTCGGGACGGCCTCCTCCGGCACGTTGTCGGGCTTTTCGCCCTTTTCTTCCTCCTCAGCCTTGAAAACGTAGATGTCCACGTAAGAACTGTCGTTCGAGCTTTGATCCCTCACCTCATCCGGCGTCTGATTGGGAGCCGCCGTGAAGCCGAGTTGGGACAACTCCAACTGCTGTAGCTGAAGCGTGTGCTGGTTGAGGAAAGGCTCCGTGCCGGGAGCCGTGCCCAGTTGTTTGAAATCCACCCCTTTATAACTTGCGACCTTCTTGCCTTCCGCATCCTTGAACGTCAACTCGGTCAGGGGGCGGGTTTTGGCGAAGAGGCGAAACGGCTTGTCCGGCAGGAGCAGGTAAGCGATCTTATTGATCTCTGCGTCGGGGACATCCGAGTGGAAGAGCAAGCGCGCGATGCGGGCGGCTTCGGGAATGACAATCTTGCGCGGCGCGCGCGCCGGACTTATCTGGATCACCCCGGCCAGTCCGCGCTCGGCGTAATACTCCTCGATCATGGATTTGATCTGGCTGCCGCGCCACAACTTGCCTTCGAGTGGCTTGAGCAACTTGAGTATGGTTTTACGCTTCTCCGCCGCT
Source organism: Pyrinomonadaceae bacterium (assembly GCA_036009085.1). Taxonomy (GTDB): domain Bacteria; phylum Acidobacteriota; class Blastocatellia; order Pyrinomonadales; family Pyrinomonadaceae; genus JAIVJZ01. The sequence goes on from DASYMM010000436.1 coordinate 9,951, forward strand.
TTGGTCGCGTCCGGCTCGTTGGGGAAACAGATCAGGTATTCGTTTTCGTCCTCCAAATTGCGGATGGGGTCGTCCACCCTGAACCTGAGGCTGCCGCGCGCGGCATTGAACGAGACGTTAGGAGGTTTGGCAGACGCGTTGTAACTCAAAGCCGTCTGCTCCCCCACGCTGCTCAGGTTTTGCAATAACTCGGAATTTGAAAACACCTGCTTTATCGAATATCTCACGTCTACGCCCGCCGACGCCGCCCAACTATCAAACTTCGCGCTGAACTCCGCCCAGTCGCCTGTGCCCGCGCGTCCGGGGAACGAACGCAGTTCCAACGTGAGCGCATCGTTCGGCTCCTTCGCCTTCTCCGTGTCATTAAGCGCGTAGCGATAAATCTTGTCGAAGCTCCTGAATTTCCGATCCAGGTCGTCAAACAGGAGGTCGCGGAACCGGGAGATGGTCTTCTCCAACTCCGCCCCGCTCGTGCCACCGCGCAAACGGCTTCGGAATTCATCCGTCACGGTGAACCCGCCCGCACTCTTTGCGCGGTCAACTACCAGCCTGCCGTCCCGCACGCCGACGAAAATGTTCAGAGTGCTCTGATTCCTTGTCGGCGGCACGACGGGCGGCGTCGCCGTGCAGGGTGACGTGTCCGCCAGCAGGCTATGAGCAACCGCCCCGCGACCTTCTCGGAAATTGTTCGCAGACGCGCTGCTGCGCGTGGAACTGATGACCATGACGCAGGCCATGAGGAGGGAAAGCGTAGTCGTAACTAGCCGGTGGGTTAGCATGTTGAACCAGTCGTCGTAGTGCCCCGGTCGCTGGAACCTTGGCATGGGATTTTCGTTGATGTCTGGGGACGAGCACTCAAGAAACAGAGCGTCCGGTTGACTACACCCGATAGGCTGCCGCAGGAGCGGTTATCATTGTTCAGACCTAAGCTGTAAGTCAACATTTATTCCGTAAGAGTCCGGCAATCTCAAAACCGACACGGCCTTCCCCGCGCGGCACACCGGGAAACTTACTTCGTCCTCTAAATTACTAATGGCGCTTTGAGAAAAAACGTTTCATCAGGCGCGTGCAGGCACGGCTAAAAGTTAAGCCCCGCATTCCTTCAACGGAATGCGGGGCTTAACCTTTCTGTTTCTACTATTACTTAGCCGTCGGCCGGGCAGGTTCAAAGCAGACGCTTTGAGATTGTCCGGCCACACTTCCTGAGCCTGGAGTTCACGCCGGACTAAGGATACAAAATCTTAAAACCTCTACTTACACTTCGAGTAACCGCAGTCGCGGCAGAAGTCGCAGCCGGAGGCGTGTTCGAGTTGGCCGCGACACTCCGGGCATTCGCTGATCAGTGAATAGTTGTTGTTGGTCTTCGCTTGCGGCGCGGGCGCGTCCGTGCCGGCTGCCGGTTGGGCGTAGGCGAGGGCGCGCGCCGAATCGGGTTGATTTTGCAGGCGACGGCTCGTGAGCAACAGACACTCGGCCACGGCCTGTTCGGGGCTGGTCAACAGACGCTCGTTGAACCAGACGGAGTGTGTGCCGATCACTTTGTTGAGGCTGCGCGCGACTTCGCGCACGTCGAACGCGCCGCGCAACATCTTCGAGGCGAGCAGACCGACGCCGCCCGAAATCGGGCCGGTGGCGAAGACTTCGAGGATCATGCGCCCGTCGTGATTGACTGTGACGTAAAGATTCTGCCCGTCGAAAGGAATGCGCCACGTTGCGCCCTGCAACTCGCGCGGGCGTTCTATTTGCACGGGCTGCACCGTCGTCGTCGCTGTCGCGTCCGCGAGTTGAGGAGCGCGCGTCGTCTCCGACGCAACGACAGTCTCGGCGGCAGTCTGTCCGTCCAGACTCATCTCCGCCGTCGCGGCCTCGTTGACGATGACCGGATCGCAGGCAACTTCGCCCTTCGGCTCCGCGCCCTTCATGCTGGAGAGCACCTGCGATTCGCGCGAACCGTCGCGATAATAACTGACGGCTTTGCAGCCGAGTTCGCGCCCCAGACGATAGAGACGATCAACCGATTCGAGCGTGTCGTCGGCTGCGCCGTTGCAGGTCTTCGAGACGCCGTTATCAACGTGTCGCTGCGCGGCGGCGAGCACGTGTATGTGCTGCTCCGCGCTGATGGACATCGCCGAGATGAAATAGCCGGGAAGTTCGTTCTCGTGCTCGACGACGTATTCGGAGGCGTAATCAATCGAAGCCTGATCGGTCTGGTCAACTTCCACGCCGAGCGCGCGTGCGGCGAGCGTGTGGACGTAGGTGCGCTTGCCGAGCGTGTCCTGCCGGACGTAAGCCCAAGAGAAATTCGGCTCGATGCCGGAGGAGGTTTCGGCGACGAGCGAGATCGTGCCGGTCGGCGCAATCGTCGTCGTCTCGTAGTTACGCGGCGTCAACATGTCTTCGGGGATGCCGATGTCGTCGCGCAGGAATTTGTAGTAGGCTTCCCGGTTCGGATGATACTCGGGAAACACTCCGCGCTCCGCGCCCAGACGGCACGACTCCAGCCTTGCCTCGCGCCTGACGAAACTCATCAACTCGTCCATGAAATCAATAGACTCCGGCGAGCCGTAAGAAATTTCGAGTTGCAGGCA
>DASYMM010000437.1:0-6601 GCA_036009085.1 Pyrinomonadaceae bacterium
CTGCGCTGGCTGCCGCACAACCTGCTCGTCAGCGCGCTCGAACGCGCCGTGCAACTGCGCTCGCTCGGTCGGGCTAACTTCAACAACCGCCCGCACGATGTCATCACTTACGCCAACGAAGACGGCGCGCAGTTCACCGTCTATCTCGACGCCGCGACGCACCTCGTCTCCAAGTTCGAGGCTCTGGGAAGCGATCCTTATTTCGGCGACTCGGTGCAGGAGATCATTTTTCCGGCCTATCGCGCCGTCGAAAAATTTCAGGTGCCCACCGCGCGCGTGACGAAGATCATGGGCGAAGTGGTGGAAGAGATTCCTTACGTCGAAGTGGCCTTCAATAAGACTTACGGCGACGAGCAGTTCAAACCGCCCGCAGGGTTCACCGCGCCGGCGGCTGCGTCCGCCGATGCGCCGCCCGTGAATCGTCTCGCGGAGAACGTCTATGCGATTCGCGGCGGCGGCTACAACGTGCTCGCCGTCGGCTTCAAAGACCACGTGATGGTGGTCGAGACGCCGGGCGGCGACAACACCTCGCGCGAAGTGATCGCGAAGATCAAGGAACTGATGCCGGGGAAACCCATCAAGTACGCGGCGGTCACGCATCATCACGACGACCACGCGGGCGGCATTCGCACCTACATCGCCGAAGGCGCGACGATCATCACGACGCCTTCCTTGCGCTCCTTCTTCACGCGCGTCGCCGAAGCGCGCAACTTCACGCTCCAACCCGACGCGCTCACGCGCAACCCGCGCCCGCTCGTCTGGGAGACTTTGCAGAACGGCAAACGCGTCTTCACCGACGGCGCGCAAACCGTCGAACTGTACGACATCGGCTCCGGCCCGCACATGGACGAAATGATCGTGGCCTACCTGCCGAACGAAAAGATCATCTTTCAGGGCGACCTCTTGAACCGTCCCGAAGACGGCCACATCGCGCCGGGCAACGCCACGACCGCGCACTTCGCCGACTGGCTCAAAAAATCCGGCCTCGCCGTCGAACGCATCGTCGGCGTCCACGGCCCCGTCGCCACGCCCGACGATTTACAAAAAGCTCTCGCGCTGATGCAGCAGGCGCAAAACTGAAACCCTTAACGTTCAATACGGAGTTGTGTTGCAAATAGCCGTGCGGGGATTATCTCCCCTTACGCTCTCGCCTCTGATCTTATTAGAGAGTCGAATAATCTCCGCCGCGTCCCTCTGCGGCGCGGCGCGACGATGAGTCTCAAGTTTTAGTCTCGCTCGAATGCTGTGGGAGAGTCGTAAGCGCGGACTGGATGCGGCTCACTCGACTGTGTTTCGCCGGTTACAGAGATACGCAAGGGCAGGCGGAGTTTGTATCTTCTCAGTGGTCAATCATGCGGCTGATACCTCACGGTTATATTGCTAAAGCGGCGCTTGTCTTAGCCGGTTTGTCGGCAGGCTTGCTCTTAGCCGAGTTCGGCTTACGGTTGGATGAAAAGCTCAAGCACGACCTAGAACTCGAACCGGACGCGCGCCTGGGTCATCGCGTCGTCTCCCGAGCCTACGGACACGACGCCAATGGATTTCGCAACGACGCCGTCCCGGCTCACGCGGACATCGTCGCCCTCGGCGATTCGCAAACCTGGGGCGTTAACGTCGCTCGTGCGGAGGCTTGGCCGCAGGCGTTGGCAAAGCAGTCTGGGCGCACGGTCTACAACATGGGCATTGGCGGTTATGGGTCGGTACAATACCTGACCCTCACAGATCAAGCGGCGCAACTGTCGCCTGAAATTATTGTTATCGGGCTGTACTTCGGGAACGACCTGTATGACGCTTATTTATTGGCCTATCAGAACGACACTTATGCGTCTTTACGCCAGAGCGGTGCCGCCGACAAGCTATTACCGGATACGGTTAAACCCAAAGCCGAGGCGCGCTGGGCTGAGATGCAGAACTTCCATAGCAACTATGAACGCTCCACGTCGGGGTGGGGCTACTGGCTGCGCGGGCACTCCGCTATCGGTCGTCTCTTGACCCGAACCGGATTAGGCGGTGCGGACGGAGACGTGTGGTACGAAATCGGCGCGGCATGGGCACAGGCCAACCCCGACCAGGGCGCGGCGTATAAAGATAATTATAGCCGTACCGTGCTCGTGCCCGCTTACCGTTTGACGGGGCTTGATTTGGATGAAGTTCGGATCGTCGAGGGGCTGCGCCTGACAAAAGATGTGCTGCGCCGCATTAAAAGAAAGACCGATCAGGAGAAGATCAAACTGCTGGTCTTATACATTCCTAGCAAAGAGATGGTCTACGCCGAGGCCGTACAGAGATCGCAGTGGCAACTAACAGGCGACTATGCGAAGCTTACCGAAATGGAGACTCGTCTGGCGTCTGAAATAACCTCGGTCTGTGAGCAAGAAGGAATCGAACACGTCAGTGCGCTGCTTCCACTGCGGGAAGCCGTTCGGCAGAGTAAACAAATCTATCCGTCCGACATGGAAAGTCATCCACTCGCTCAAGGCTACGCCATCCTTGCCTCGACCGTGAATGAAGCATTAACCAGCCGTGGCTGGTAAAAAAGTTCCGCCGCAAACGCGGCACGATGAATGAAAGGCAGGAGGTCTTTCTTTCAACGTTTCTTTCGTCCCTCTGTGGTCTATTTTTTGCAATGAACGATCCGGCGACGCCCGGCGAAATTCTTTCGTGGGCGGAAGTTCAGCGCACGCACCGCATCCGCAACGGCGTCTATCAGCGCGAAGGGCGGCTCGTCTCGCTCCTGACAGACTTCGGGCGCATCAATCCCTGCTACCCGGACACGCACGCCGACGCGAGTGGCGAGATCATCCACTACACAGGCGCGGGGCGTCGCGGCGATCAACATCTGACGCCGCCCAATCGCGCCCTCCTCGCCGCTATCGAGTCCGGCCACGCCGTCCCGCTCTTCAACAAACTCTCCGTCGGACGCTGGCAACACATGGGCTACTGGCGCGTCACCGCCGCCACGCACCAGTACGACCCACAGGAAGACCGCATGCTCTGGCGATTCACTTTGGAGAAAGTGAATCGTAAATCGTAAAAAGACCAAACCGGCCATCCCTTGTCACAATTTACGATTCATAATTTCAGTTGCGGGACACATTGACTCTCTGGTCTCGTATGACTTACTATCCTGCCCGCTTCGGAGGCTTATTCCCTTCCGAGTTGTTTGCCCCCGACCCAAACAACAATCTAGCAAATCTTTATTCCGCAACTCTGAGGCAATCACCACGCAGTCCAAAAACAATCTGCCCATCTTTTGCCCTCCGTTCTCAACCTCTAACCTCGAAAGGAACTCCATGTTGAAAGCTATTTCCCTCGTTCTTGTCCTCACACTAACTATCGGCTCGGCGAGCGTCTTCGCCAAGTCAGACAGCGCCTCTTACTATGGCGGCACGGTGGCGACCTTCAAAGACGCCAAGAAAGAGATCAAAGGCAAACTCATCGCCTCCGACGAAACGAACTTGCAGTTCTTGTACGGCAAGAACCAGACACTACTAATCCCCTATGCTAACTTCATTGACATGGAGTACGGCCAGAAATCAGGCCGCCGGGTCGGGGCCGCGGTCGCGACCACCATCCTACTCGGCCCTCTCGGACTGCTCACACTCTTATCAAAGAAGCAGAATCACTTTCTAACGCTCGGCTTCAAAGACGAAGCGGGGAAAGATCAAGTTGCCGTCTTCAAGCTCAACAAGGACATGGTGCGCCTCATCCTGCCGATCCTTGAAGCCCGCTCAGGCAAAAAGGTCGAGTACCAGAGCAAGAGCGCCGAGAAGAAGGCCACGGGGAAATAATCAAATCAGGTAGGGCATCAAGGGATGACAAGCGACAGGGGCGAGGCAACCATTGCCTCGCCCCTGTCGCTTCTCGCTTGTCACTCGTCACTCGTCACTTGTCACTGCTCTTGAGCCGCTGTTAATCTTGCCTCTCTTTTCTAACCGACATGATGATGAAGAAACTCGCTTTAGCTTTTATGCTCGCGCTCTTGGTCGGCGCGTTTGCCTCGCAGGCCGTCGGGGCGCGGCGTCCCTCTGCCGCGCGTGGATTTTCGGTTGACGGCGTCAACCGGCGCAAGAAGCCCGCGCGGCGTGTGGCGCGACGACAGACGCCCGCCGTTGCGCTTCCCGTCGTCACGGAGATTGACGGCGAGGGGTTGAGAAAACTTTTGCAGCGCGGCGAGGGCGCGGCGGCGCGGCCTCTGCTCATCAACTTCTGGGCGACGTGGTGCGTCCCTTGTCGCAAGGAGATGCCCGACCTCGTCAAAATTGACAGGGACTATCGCGGGCGCGGGCTTGAGTTCGTCGTCATCTCGGCGGACGACGTGGCGGAGTTGAAGGCGGACGTGCCGAAGTTTCTCAGCCGGATGCGCGCAGGGATGCCAGCCTTCCTCCTGAACGCGACCGACACGGAAGCCGCCATGGCACAGGTTGACCCGACGTGGGGCGGCGAACTCCCCGCCACCTTTCTCTTCGACCGCCACGGAAAACTCGTCTTCAAACACACAGGCATCATTAACGCCGCCGAACTTCGCGCACAAATTGAGAAGGCAGTGACGAGTTCTAAAAGCAGTGACAAGTGACAAGTGACAAGTGACGAGTTAAAACAAAAATGTATTGCTCAGCACTTGTCTTCTTGTCTTTTCTCGTCACTCGTCACTTGTCACTGTTTTAAGGCACTCGTCACTTAAAGTTATGGAAAGCATCACACCGGAAGTCGTCTCCGCACACAATCTGACCGGGGAAGAGTATGCGCGCATCGTGGAGTTGATGGGGCGCGAGCCTACGTTTGTGGAACTCGGCATCTTCTCGGTGATGTGGTCGGAGCACTGTTCTTATAAATCTTCGCGCGTGCCTTTGAAGCGTCTGCCGACGCGAAACGAGCGCGTCGTGGTGCCGCCGGGCGAGAACGCGGGCGTGGTGGATGTGGGCGACGGTTGGTGCGCGGCCTTCAAGGTCGAGTCGCACAATCATCCTTCGTTCATCGAACCGTTTCAGGGCGCGGCGACGGGCGTGGGCGGCATCCTTCGCGACATCTTCACGATGGGCGCGCGCCCCATCGCGGCGATGAACTCCATACGCTTCGGCACGCTCGAACACGAACGCAACGGGCGACGCAATCGCGCGCTCCTCGCCGGAGTCGTCGCAGGTATCGCGCATTACGGCAACGCGTTCGGCGTGCCGACCATCGGCGGCGAAGTCGCCTTTGACGATGCGTATGCTTTGAACCCGCTCGTCAACGCGTTCGCGCTCGGACTCGTCCGCCACGATCAAATTTTCTTCGGGCGCGCGGTCGGAGTCGGCAATCCCGTTCTCTACGTCGGCGCGAAGACGGGACGCGACGGCATCCACGGCGCGACGATGGCTTCCGCAGAGTTTGACGACGAGGCTTTGGAGAAACGACCGACCGTGCAGGTGGGCGATCCGTTTCTCGAAAAACTCCTGCTCGAAGCGTGCCTCGAAGCGATGCGCAGCGGCGCGGTCGCCGGGATTCAGGACATGGGCGCGGCTGGCCTTACGTCGTCTTCTTGCGAGATGGCGGCGCGCGCAGGCACCGGACTCGAAATTGATCTGACGCTCGTGCCGCAGCGCGAACAGGGCATGTCGGCCTACGAGATCATGCTCTCGGAATCGCAGGAGCGCATGCTCATCGTCGCGCACAAGGGGCGCGAGCGGCAGGTGATGGACATCTTCAAACACTGGGAACTCGACGCCGTCGTCATCGGGCGCGTCACCGACACGGGGCACGTCCAGATCATGCACCACGAAGGCACGGTCGCGGACATCCCCGTCAACTATCTGACCGACGAAGCCCCGGTCTATGAGCGACCGATGCGCGCGCCCGCAACAAGGGATGAGGGCGGAGGGATGAGGGATGAAATAACTGCTTCCGAAAATGTCGCCCGTAGCGCGTCGCCCGTGCCGGAGACTCCGACGCTTGCGGAGACGGTTAAGAGTTCGGAGGAACTCGACACCATCATCTCGGCGGAGTCGTCCGTCAACGCGTTCGACGAAGATCATAACGCGTCGCTGTTGAAGTTGATTGCCGCGCCGAACCTCGCTTCTAAGGAGTGGGTTTATCGCCAGTATGATCATATGGTGCGGACGAACACGGCGATCCTGCCCGGCGCGGACGCCGCCATCGTGCGTATCAAGGAGACGCGACGCGCGCTCGCCATGTGTCTCGACGGCAACGGTCGCTACTCGGCAGCCGACCCGCGCGAAGGCGCGCGCCAGATCGTCGCCGAAGCCGCGCGCAACGTCGTCTGCGTCGGCGCACGCCCTATCGCCGTCACCAACTGCCTGAACTTCCCTTCGCCCGAACGCCCCGAAGTGATGTGGGCTTTCTCCGAGACGATTGACGGCATGGCCGAAGCCTGCCGCGCCTTCGACACGCCCGTCATCTCCGGCAACGTCTCCTTCTACAACGAGACGGAAGGGCGCGGCATACTCCCTACGCCCGTCATCGGCATGGTCGGCGAGATCGAAGACGTGCGCCGCATCATCCAACCCGGTTTCAAAACCGAAGGGGACTTGATCGCACTTCTCGGCACAACCGGCGACGACCTTTCCATCAGCGAGTACGCCGCGACGATTCAAGGCCACAC
>DASYMM010000438.1:0-1540 GCA_036009085.1 Pyrinomonadaceae bacterium
TGCACTTTGTCTTTCAACTTCGCCATCGGCCATCCCCCTTGAAACTCGTCTCCGAACTTTTTGCCCGCATCATACCGCACGCCCCGCCCCGCACGCCACGAACTTTTTCGCCCGTCCCCACAACGAGAGAAGCGACGCGAAACGGCGAATGGAAAAACGATTCCAACTCACTTCCCGGCTTTGAAGTGTTTCGCGAGTTCGCGTTTGAGCAGTTTGCCGGTCGGGCCTTTCGGCATCTCGTCCAGAAAAGCGAGGGTCTTCGGGCACTTGAAATCGGCGAGATGCGCGCGGCAGAACTCCAACAGTTCTTCGGCGGACGCCGCCGCTCCTTCCTTCAAGACGACGAAGGCGGCCACCTCTTCGCCGTAGAGCGGGTCGGGCACGCCGACGGTCGCGGCCGAGGCGACGGCCGGATGCGTGTAGAGCAGTTCGTCGATTTCGCGCGGGTAGATGTTTTCGCCGCCGCGAATGATCATGTCCGACTTGCGATCAGCGATGTAGTAAAACCGGGCTTCGTCCATGTAGCCGATGTCGCCCGTATGAAACCAGCCGCCGCGAAAGGCTTCGCGCGTGGCGGCTTCGTTTTTATAGTAGCCCTTGAAAATGTTCTCGCCCCGCAGGACGATCTCGCCGCGTTCGCCCGCTGCTACTTCCCTCTCGTCTTCGTCGAACACTTTGATCTCGCAGCCGATTGATTGCCCGCAAGAGCCGGGACGGCGACGCGCGTCGGGCGGGTTGAACGTCGCGCGCACGGTTGACTCCGACAGACCGTAGCCCTCGACGACGAGACAGTCGAACGTCTCCTCGAAACGGCGCATGACTTCGGCGGGCACGGGCGCAGAGCCGCACATCGCAAAGCGCAGTCGCTCCCGACTCACGCCTTCGGGCACGCCTTCCGGATAGGTGGCGAGAAGCATTGAGAGCATCGTCGCCACCGAGCCGAAAGAGGTCACTTCGTAATCGGAGATCGTCTGCCAGAAGCGCGACGCGGAGAAGCGCGGGCTGACGACGCTCGACGCGCCCGCGTACATCGCCGCGATGGTCGTCACCATCACGGCGTTCATGTGAAAGAGCGGCATCACGGAGAGCAGGCGGTCGGCGGGCGTGAACCCCAACCAGCGGACGATCTGCTGCGCGTTGGCGAGCAGATTTCCGTGTGTCAGGAGACAGCCTTTCGGCCGTCCGGTCGTGCCCGAAGTGTAGATGATGATCGCCTCGTCGTCGCGGCCGAGCGCGAGTTCGCGCCACGAGGCGGCGGGCGTCTCGACCGAATGCGCGTTCGCGGTCGCCACGTCGTCGAACTCAAGCGCGGCGGTGTGACTCGAAACCTCTTGTCGAATCTCCGTCGCCGTGTCGCGGAATTGTGAATGGTAGAGCAAGAGCTTCGCGTCCGAGTCGCCGACGACGTAGGCGGCCTCCTCCGCCTTGAGCAGCGAGTTGACCGGCCCGGCGAGCGCGCCCGTTTTGAAACAGGCGAAATAGGCGATGACGTATTCCGCGCCGTTCGGCAGCAACAGGCTCACCACGTCGCCGCGCCCGA
>DASYMM010000439.1:0-5873 GCA_036009085.1 Pyrinomonadaceae bacterium
GCTTCCTGCTTCGGGGTGAAGACCGAACCGTTGATGATGCCCCAGATTTGCCCCGCGTCGAAGACGAGCGCATATTCCATCGTCGGCATCTTTTGATCCACGCGAATCTTATCCTTGCCCGCCGTCTCCCCGCGCACGAACCGCTGCTCGTAGCTCGATTCTTCGATGCGCCCGTCGCTCGCCGTGCGCGTCAGTTTCCCGCGCTCGACGCCGTTGCGCCTGATCTGTCCGAGCACTGCGCGCCCGCCGCCGCCGCCGTAGATGAGGATCACCGTCTCGGCCACCTGCTCGGCGGTCGGCAGTTGGGCTTCCTTGCCGGTGACGGGCTTAAGTTTATCCTCGACCTTCACTGCGGGCGTCGGAGTCGGCAACGCAGGGGTTTGAGCGAGAGTGGAATTAGAGAGGCCAGCCGCGCCGAGCAGCATGACCGCTAACGCAAATTTATGAAAGCGTCGCAACACCAGTAACATCTCCTTAAAAACTTTTCGTTAAAGACCAACGGGAGTGTGGATCGGACAAATCAATTGACGAATTGTAACATAGAAGCCGGCGCGCGTAAGCTATCGCATACACGCCGCACGCCAGCCGTCTTTATTGATGCGTGAACCTGCGCGCACGGATGCCCGCCGCCGATTGACAACGAGGCGAGGGGGCATGTAGAGTTCACGGTTTTCATCCGCGCGTAATTGGCGACAGGTAACAGGGATGTAACTTTTCCGCCCGTCGGCAGTCACCCCGTATTTTTTTGAAAGGATAGTAACATTGTGAAGAAAGTTGGGATTTTGGTTGGCCGCGAGAAGACGTTTCCGCAGGCATTGATTGACCGGATTAACGCGCGCGGCGCAGGCGAAGTGGAGGCCGAATACGTCATCGTCGGTGGCGTCCGACTCGACGAACCGCGCCGCTACGACATCATTATTGACCGCATTTCGCACGAAGTTCCCTTCTACCGTGCGTTCCTCAAGCGCGCCGCGCTCGAAGGCACGCAGATCATCAACAACCCTTTCTGGTGGTCGGCGGACGATAAATTTTTCAACTTCTCGCTCGCCACGAAGCTCGGCGTCGCCATCCCGAAAACCGCGCTCCTGCCGCAGAAAGATTACATCGAAGGCATCACGAGCGAGTCGCTGCGTAATCTCGAATTTCCGCTCGACTGGCAGGGCATCGTGGATCACGTCGGCATGCCCGCCATCATCAAACCCTTCGACGGCGGCGGCTGGAAAAACGTCTCGCGCGTCAACTCCATCGAAGAGCTCTGGGAAGTCTATGACACGACGGGAACGCTCTGCATGACCTTGCAGGAGTTCATCGCCTTCGATCAGTTCGTGCGCTGCTACTGCATCGGGCAGGAAGAAGTGATGATCATGCCCTACGATCCGACCAAGGCTTATCTCTCCGGCGAGCAGTACATTCAAAACCCGAACTACCTGACGCCCGAACTCGCCGAGCGCATCACAAACGACGTGCGCACGCTCTGCCGCGCGCTCGGCTACGACATCAACACGGTCGAGTTTGCGATCAAGGACGGCATCCCCTACGCCATCGATTTTATGAACCCCGCGCCCGATGCCGAAATCGCGTCGGTCGGCGAGTTCTATCACAACTGGGTGACGGACACGGTCGTCAACCTCGTCTTCAAACGCCTCGCCGAGCCGCAGACCGAAGTTCGTTATCGTTGGGACGCGATGCTGAACCCGCGCCCCCTCGACACTGTTGCGACACCGGCGCAGGCGATGTCGGCGGTGGCGTCGGCCATCGGGCAGGCGGTGCCCGCGAGCATCCCCGAAGCGGGACGCGAGATCGCGGCGGACATCGCAGCGGGCGTCTCCGATCTCGTCGAAGGCGCGACGAACGCCGTGTCGGAATTTCTCGGCAAGACGGGCGAAACGGAAGCAGCGTCGCCGGAAGCGGGCGCAGCGCAGACCACGCGCGGAACTTCCGCGAAAACTCCGAAGGCCGCGACTGCGCGCAAGGGCGCGTCGAAATCCGCCACGCCGCGCACGAAGAAGTCGCCGGAAGCTTAAACGGCACACGATGGTCAGAAGCGTTGAACTCCAAACAAGAGACGGTCGCATTCAAGTGCGACCGTCTCTTGTTTAAATCGAAGGTTAAAGTATGAGGGAAATTTACGTGAGCACCGACGTTGAGACCGACGGGCCGATTCCCGGCCCTCATTCGATGCTCAGTTTCGGCTCCGCCGCTTATCTCGCCGACAAGACTCTGCTCGGCACGTTTACAGCCAACCTCGAAACGCTGCCCGGCGCGAGCGGGCATCCCGAAACTCTTGAGTGGTGGCAGACGCAGCCCGAAGCGTGGGCGGCCTGTCGCATAGATTTGCAGACGCCCGAAGAGGCCATCAAGAATTATGTCGCGTGGCTCAAGTCTCTGCCCGGTCGTCCAATCTTCGTCGCATATCCGGTCGTCTTCGATTACATGTTCGTGCAGTGGTATCTACACAAGTTCGCGGGCGAGAGTCCGTTCTCGTTCATCGGCCTCGACATCAAATCCTATGCGATGGCGATGCTCAAAAAGGATTTTCACCACACCGTTAAATCAAACATGCCGAAACGCTGGTTCGACGATCTCCCGCACACGCACAAAGCTCTGGAAGACGCTATCGAGCAGGGCGCGCTCTTCTGCAACATGCTCGCGGAGAACAACAGACAGGGGTAAAGGGACAAGGGACAAGGTGATTTAGTTTAGCTCCCGGCAGGGGCGAAAGAAGTTCACGTTTGAGTCTCTGTCGCCCCTGACGGGGCTTTAACCATTTACCCTTTACCCCTTCCCTTTTCCCTACGCTTCGAGCGTCCGAGCAGCACGTCGGCGATGGCGTTTGAGATTGGTAGTCCCGGAGAGCGTTCGAGCCAGAAGAACTCGCCGGAGGGGTTGACTTCGAGAAAGACGTGGCGGCCTTCCGGCGTCAGGATGAAGTCGGCGGCTCCGTAGTTCAACTCGAAATAGTCCATCAAGCGCAACAATTTTTCTTCAATTTCAGATGGAAGCTGGTAGGGCTGCCACGAGTTGACGAGTTGATTGCCGTCTCGCCGCCAATCGTGCGCGGCTCGTGCGGACGCTTGCGAGTCAATCGCCGCCGCCAGCACGCGCTCGCCGGCAATCGTTACGCGTAGCTCCAGATTCTTCGGCACCTGCTCCTGAAAAGTCATGGGGCAGAGGCGCAGCCCTTCCAGATCGTTCAAGTCTTCCGCCGTGACGGGATTGGTGAAGACGACTTTCTCCGCGTCGTCTTCATGGATGGCGAAGGAGGAGAGCATCTTTGTGACAAGGCCGCGCTCGCACGTGCGCGCGAAGGCGCGGACGGCTTCCGGGTCGTTGGTGATGAGCGTGCGCGGCGTCTCCAAGCCCAACTCGCGTGCGAGCCGAATTTGCAACTGCTTGTTTTCGGCACGGCGTATGAGCGGCTCCGCGTCCATGCGAAAAGCGTCGAGGCTCGCCAGCATGCCCATCACGGTGGCGCGCGCTTCGCCGAGCGAGGCAGCGCGAAACTGTGTGTCCATCTCGCGCGGCAAGCCTCCGCCGATGTTGAGGCGGCGATGCCAGATGGCCGACACGTCGCAGAGGTTGAGCGTCCCTTGGTCAGACGCAAGCGTTAGTCTCTCAGGCGTGTCATTGTACTCGGCGACGAGCCGCACCTCGGTCGGGAATCTATCCGTGTCGAAGCGAAACGCGCGCCCGCCGCGTTGCTCGATGGCTCGCGTGACGAGCGCGACGCTTTCGTTGTCGCGGCTGTGCGTGATGATGAGAACGGTCATAAAAGTTTCAGGCGAGGAGCGCGTCGGCAATGGCTTCGGAGATCGGCAGATCGAGATCGCGTTCGAGCATTCCCCATTCGCCGCCGGGGTTGACTTCCAAGAAGACGTGCTCGCCAGCGGGCGTGCGGATGATGTCAATCGCGCCGTAGACGAGTCGCAGCCTGTTCATCAAAGTCGAGAGTTGGGCTTCGAGTTCGGGCGGGATGCTTGCGCGCTGCCACTGGCATTCTTCGGGCGTGGCGCGTCGCCAATCAACTTGTCCGCCCGCTGAACGGCTCGCGTCGAGCGCGCCGGAGAAGAATTTCCCTGCGACATAGGCGATGCGCAGTTCGAGCGATTTCGGGATGCGCTCCTGAAAGACCATCGGGCTGTGACGCAGCCCGGACATATCTTCCAGATCGGTTTCGCCGACTTCGTTCGTATAGACGAAAGCCGAATCCGCGCCCATGCCGAAGGAGACGGGCGCGAGGAGTTTCGCCACGAGCGCGCCTTCGTTCTGTTGAAAGAATTCGCGCGCCTGTCCCGCGTCGTTCGTCAGGAGCGTGCGCGGGATACGCAAGCCCCCTTCCTGTGCGAGACGCAGTTGCAAAAGTTTGTTCTCGGCCTGCGAGTCGCGCCCGCGCTCGTTGATCCAGCGCGCGCCGTGCAAGCCGTCCAGAAATCCATCAAGCGCGGCCACACTCTCGCGCACGCACATCCGTTGAAACTTCGGATCGAGCTTTTCATCCAACTCCGGCGGCCAAATCTTACGCGCCCACACGGCGCGCACCGCTTCCGCTCGACACTCGGCCGCGCCGTCTTCAACCGTGTGACTGAAACCGTCCGCGCCGAGACGCGCGCCGAGACGCACTTCGCGCGGGAAGCGGTCTGTATCGAAGCGGAAAGTTTTCGCGCCGCGCCGCGCGAGCGCATCGGCCACGCGCTCAACCGTGTAGTAATCGCCGCTATGCGTGAGTAGCAAGACGGTATCCCGCTGCGGCTTGGTTGCCATAAGGAAGTAGGTTTGTGGCGAAGGGACTAAGGATGTTAACAGGCAAAGGTTAAGGACACCCCGCGTGGGATGTCCTTAACACTTAAGGCGGGGTCAACGTCTTTGGTAGCAGTATATTTAAGAGATTGACCGCCCTGCCGCTTAAACGCTTATTCGCCTAAAGGGCGATCCCACTCGTCGCGGTCGGAGGGGTATTTCAGAGTTTGGAAGATGGCTTCGTCGTTCGGCGCGCCCGAAGGAGTTTCCGCGTGCTGCCCTTCGAGGAAGCGTGCGAAGAAGGGGGTTTCGTTTTTCTTCTGCGAGTCGTTGGTGTTGGCTTGTTCCTGATCTTTCATGTTCGGCTCTCCTTATTTTTTCAAATTGAGGGATGGGAAAACGCGTGTACTTCTATTACAAAGTACGTAACGGGTCGAGGTTCATGAACGAGGACAATTTCCAATGTTGACCAAATAAAGCTCTGCGACAACTGAGAATCGGATGTCTCAATTTTAGTTGCTTACTCATACGCGAAAGTCAAAAAAAGGTTCACAAGTAAAACTTTGACCAACGGAACACGAAAAGTCGCGGCGGTTCAAACAGCAAGACGCATACCACCCGCGATGCTTATTCCGTCCGGCGGCTTTCAGGCGAAAAGGGCTTTCGTTTCCGGTCGAGTTAAAGGTGTGTCCACAAGAGAGGACGGATTTTAGCGGCCGGTATGTACTTCTGTGGACGCCTTAAGAAGTTGCGCTCATCGCGTAGCGACCGAGTTTGAGTTGGAGACCGCGACGCGTGATGCCGAGTTCGCGCGCGGCGCGAGAGATGTTGCCGCGATGGCGGCGCAAGGCGTCTGCGATCATGCGGCGTTCGAGGTCTTCGACCGCATCGGGCAGAGAGATATTTTCCGGCGCGTGGTTCGTGAGCGAGCCGAACGAGGCCGGGTGCGTCGTGGTCGTGGAGATGGGCGCGGAAGTGTGTTTGAGTTCGGGCGAGAGATGATCGGGCGTGATCAGTGTGCCGTCTTCGGTGCGCGCCATGATGCGTTGGATTTCGTTGACGAGTTGACGAATGTTGCCCGGCCATTCGCAAACCATCAAGAGATCAATCGTCTCCGGCGTGATGCGTATGTCGCG
>DASYMM010000440.1:0-4628 GCA_036009085.1 Pyrinomonadaceae bacterium
CTGAGCAGCGCGGGCGGCTCCGGACTCGCGCGGCTCACAAGTTGAAACGCCGCTTCGCCGTTTCAACTTCGCAACTTTATGTCCACGATCTACTGCCGCAACTGCGGTCAACCGAACGCCGACATCGCGCGCATCTGTCGCTACTGCGGTACGCCTCTCCTCTCCGACTTCCAATCCACACAACAACGCCCGCCCGACTACGCGCCGCCCCCGCAAACCGACTTCGGAGGCATCCCGCTCTGGGCTACCAATCCACCGCCGCACGCGCCCGCCACAGTCAATGCGCCGCTCGGGCAGCCAAACACGCCGCTCAACTTTCATTGCCCGCATTGCCAGTCAACCGCGCCGCCCGTCCTTGCCAAACGCATCGGCGCGGCGGGTTGGATCGTCTTCTTCGCGCTCCTCATCTTCTGCTTCCCGCTCTGCTTCATCGGCCTCTTCATCAAAGAGGAATACCGCATGTGCAGTTGGTGTCGCGGCGCGATAGCGTGAGCGTGCTGATCAAGCAAAGTTATTAACCACAAAGACACGAAGTTAAACCCTTGAAGTTTTCTTTGGGTCTTTGTGCCTTCGTGTTTAATGTCCGTTCACGTCAGCGCGTGTCTAATCATGGCGCAACGCTTTGACCGGATCAATTCTCGCGGCGCGTGCCGCCGGGTAGAGGGCAGCGAGGATGGCGACGGCGACGGCGAAGAGGATCGCGCCGAGCCAGAGGTAGGGCGGCAGCGCGAAGAAGTCCACGTAGGCCACGCCCTGCGGTTTGAGTATGAACCTGTAGGCCACACGGTTTGCCACCGCGGCAATCGCCCACGCCGCGAGCGAACCGAGCACGCCGCCCGCCATGCCGATCAAGCCCGCCTCCACAAAAAAGATCAACTTGATCTCCCTGTCCTCCGCGCCGATGGCCTTCATGATGCCGATCTCGCGCGTGCGTTCGAGGATCGACATGATCATCGTGTTGGCGATGCCGAACGAGGCGACGAGCAGAGAGATGCCGCCGAGCAGGCCGAGCGCGGAATTGAGTATGAGAAAGACCGTCCGCAGTTCCTTCAATTGGTCAACGACGGAGAAACTGCTGAAGCCGAGTTCGTTCAGACGCTTCTGCACGTTCGGCAGCGCGTCCGGGTCGCTCACGCGCACGACGGCCATCTGGTAGCCTTCCGCTTCGTCCTCCTTGATCATCCCGCTCTCGCGCGCCAGCCTGAACGCCACCTCGCTGAGCGAGTTGCGATAACGCTTCGACCACGCGCGCGCCGCGTCGAGCGGAATGTAGATGCTTGAGACGGGCATCAGCCCCCGAAAGCGACTCCGACCCTGCGCGCTGCCTTCGAGTTCGGTCTGCAACACGCCCACGATGCGAAACGTCCGCGCCGCGAGCGCGCTCTCTGGATCATCTTCCGGCATCTCCCCTTCGAGCGGCAGGCCGAAGAAACTGAGCGGCGCATCCTCGCCCGCGTCACCGTTCTCACTTGCGCCGTTCTTGTCGCCGTCGTCGCCCGCGCCGCTTTTCGTCTCGGTATCTTTCCTCCCGCTCGACGCGCGCCCTTCGTTTGAAGACTCATCGCCCGCCGTCGCTCCACCGGGCGCGAGCAGTTCGAGCGTCTGCCCGATGGCGTCCTGCGCTTTTTCGTAGCCGAAGTTGCGCAGGAAAAATTCGTCAACCACGGCCTCGTCGGCTTCCGGCGAACTGATCATTCTCCCGGCCAGAAAAGTTTTGAAACGCGTCGCCGCGTTCGGCACGAGCGCGCCGCCGACCTGTCGCAACTGCGCCCGCTTATTCGCACGCACATACGCGCTCAGAGTGACGTTCGGCTCGACCGCCGCGACGCCCGCGATCCCGCCGATCTCCGCGAGCGCGGCATCGTTCAACACGCGCTCCGGTGGTTTGTCAGGGACGCGCCCGCCATCAGGGCCGCCGCGTCGCCGCTCGCCGCTTCCCCGCTCGCCCGCGCCGCCCTCCATCGCCGACGAAACCAAATCCATCAGATCGCGCCCGCTCACGTTGATCTCGTTGAACAGGTCGAGGTCGCGGAAACGCTGCACGGCGTTGCGCTGCAAGCCGAGGCCGAAAGACATCATCGTCACGATCATCGAGACGCCGACGATCACGCCAAGCGTCGTCAACCCCGCGCGCAGACGCGCCTCACGCAAATTACGCAACGCAAGCCGCAGTATGTCGAAAAACTTCATAAGGAATAAGTTTCAGGTTTCAGGTTTCAAGTTTCAAGTTAAAGACTGATGAACTTCCGTCTTGAATCTTCAAGTTAAAGACCTGAAAACCTCAGACCTGAAACTTGAAACTTGAAACCTGAAACCTAATTGAGCCTCGCCTGTTGCGCCTGTATCTTCTGCAACTGCTCGCGGACACGCTCTGCGTCTGGCGGGTTGGGGGCGCGTTTGAGATAGGCTTGCACGTCCCTGATCGCTTCGGAGTAGCGACCGAGTTGCGCGAGGAGCACGCCGCGGTCGCGTCTCTCTTCCACGGCGTCGGGCGCGACGAGCAGGATGCGCTCGATGATCGAGAGCGCGCGGCGGTAGAGTCCCGCCTGCGCGTAGACGCCTTTCAGATTGCGCAACAGGCGCGCGAGTATTTCACGCGTCGAGACGGGGAGCAGGTGCGCGTCTCTGAGCGGAGCCTGCCCGCCATAAATTGTGTCCAGACGCTCCTGACAATCTTCCGCGTCAACGATCTTGCCGTTGAACGGATCAACCAGCACTGGCTCGCCGACGCTGCTGCCCGCGCGCACGATGAAATGGCCGGGCAATCCGATCCCCTCCACGTGCAAACCGGCACGACGGCCGATCTCCATGTACACGACCGACAGCGTGATCGGAATCCCCGTCCGCCGTTCCAGCACATCGGACAGGAGACTGTTGCGCGGGTCATAATAGTCCGTCTGATTCCCCGCGAAGCCCAACTCCTCGAAGACGAATTTATTAAACGCGACGACCGGGTTTTCTTCGTCCTTAGCCTGCGCGAGCCGTTCGCGAGCCGTGAGTCCCAGTTCGTAAAGCTGCGCGCGATAATGTTCGACATCCAATCCCGGCTTCTCCTCCGCCGCGACGAGCAACGCCGCGTGCGCCAGTTCGATTGACGCATCGGGCTGCGCCACGAGCTGCGCGAAACGTCGCCGCGCTTCCAGCATCAACAATTTTCCGGCAGGAGTCATAAGGTAAGGGATGAAGGATGAGGGATGAGGGATGAACCAGAATGAATTAACTGCTTGAGCAGTTTTCTTATTCATCCCTCATCCCTCATCCTTCATCCCTGGTTAAAGACGTGCCTCACGGCGTCGTCCGTCCAGTCTGCGAGGTTTGCGGTGACGACATCGGCTCCGGCGGCGCGCAAGGCTTGTTCGCCGACGGTGTTCGTCACGCCGAGCGTGCGCATTCCGGCGACGCGCGCGGCCTCGATTCCGGGCGGCGAGTCTTCGATGACGAGACATTCGGCGGGCGCGAGCGCGTCTTGTCCGGCAGCGCGTCGCGCCTCGTTCAACTTTTCGAGCGCGCGATTGACGCAGGCCGGGTCGGGCTTGCACGCGCTCACGTCCTCCGCGCTGACGACGACCGTGAAAGCCTGCGCCAGCCCCGCGCGTGCGAGCACGTCTTCGATGTTCGCGCGCCGCGCCATGCTGACGACGGCGAGCGTGTAATGACGCGACACGGCTTTGATGAACGTCACGACGCCGGGAAAGAGCGGCAACTCCTCCGCGATCAACTCGCGATGCGATTTCGTGAAGGCGTCGAGCACGCGTCTGAAAACTTCGTCCGCCGGTTCGCGTCCGGCGCGGGCGAAGGCGGCGCGGAAAAAGGTCAAGTCGTCCATGCCGAGCGAGTCGTAGTAGTCGCTTTCGGTGAGCGTGATGCCTTCGGCCTGGAGCGCATCTTGCGCGGCTTTGAGTTGCAGCGGTTCATCGTCAATGATGACGCCGTTGAAATCGAAGAAAATTGCTTTAATCATACAAGTGTCTAACCAAGATACGACGCTTCACTCCAAACTCCAAAATCTATAGCTTAGTGTAACCGGATGAAACTCTCTGTCCTCCATTCGTGTCTTCGTGGTGAATGCACTTTTAAGAGAACTCACCACGAAGACACGAAGACACAAAGGGAAAACGGAGAAACATTAATCAGGCCATCGGAAACTTGCCGTCCCTCGCCTGTGCGCCATGTCGTTTCGCGTCCGTGAACAGTTCTTTTTGTTCGGCGAAGAGCAGGGGCAGGCGTTCGCTTTCGAGGAGGTCTAGGCGGCGCAGGACTTCCGCGAGCGCGAGTTCGTTCTTCAAGTTGATCTGAAAATCGAGGTCGGCCCGCAGGCGTTCCTTCTCCGCCTGCCGGTTCTGCGACATCATGATGATCGGCGCCTGCACGCCTGCGACGACGCCGAGGACGAGGCCGAGCAACTGGTAGGGGAAAGGGTCGAAACCCGCGTCGCGCATCATCCAGGTGTTGAGGAGAATCCACGCGACCAAAAAGACGACCGCGTAAGTGATGAACTTCCAACTGCCGCCGAACGCCGCGAGCGAGTCGGCCACGTGATCCGCCCACGTCAGACGCGCCTCGTCCTCTTCGTTGACGTTGCGCGAGACGCGTTGGCGCAGGAGTTCGTCCGTGCGTCGCAGGCGGTC
>DASYMM010000441.1:0-5914 GCA_036009085.1 Pyrinomonadaceae bacterium
GCGCATCACGGCTTGGGACCGCGCGGAAGTGCGCGTGGATGCCGTCAAGCGCGCGACGACGCGCGAGCGTCTGGACGAAGCGAAGATCGTCGTCGAAGCAAGCAGCGACAGCGTGAACATCGAGTCGCGCTACCCGGAGAAGGCGTTCAACTACGATGGCGGAGACCGGCGCGGACGCAACAATTATGCGAGCGTGGACTACGTGGTGAGCGTGCCGCGCAACGCGCGCCTCGAATCAATCGAAGTGATTAGCGGCAAACTCGACATCGAAAACGTGTCGGGCGGCGTCAAGGCTTCGTGCATCAGCGGAAGCTTCACGGCGCGCAACCTGTCGGGCGACGCCCGCCTGTCGAACGTCAGCGGCATGCTCGAAGCGACCTTCGAGCGGCTCGATGATTCGTCGGACGTGACGCTTAGCAACGTGAGCGGCCAACTCGTCGTCGTCATTCCTTCGGACACCAACGGCACGATCAAGGCCAACACGCTCTCCGGCCAGATCTCGAACAACATGGGTCTGCCGGTCAGGCGCGGCGAGTACGTCGGCAACGATCTGGCGGGTCAACTCGGGCGCGGCGGCGCACGCATCAAACTCAACAACGTGAGCGGCCAGATCAAGATTCAACGCGCCGACGGTGGCAACAACACGAACGTCAAGAGTCTCATCTCCGAATCGCGCCGCACGGTCGTCGGCGAAGACGTGTCGCAGGAAGAGGTGCAAAGACGGGTCGAACGTGAGATCGAGCGCGCGATGCAGGATGCGGAACGCAACGTCGAACGCGCTGGCCGCGAGGTGGAGCGCGTCAATCGCACGGTTGAGCGCACGGCCACGGGGCGCGAGCGTGCCACGCGCGACGCGGCGCAGCGGAACGAACGCGCGCAGCGCGATGCGGAGCGTGCGACGCGCGCGTTGGAACGCGATCAGGCGCGGATCGAGCGCGACGTGGAACGCGCGGCGCGCGAGATCGAGAGCGCGATGGACGACCACGAACGCAGCGTGGCCGAGAATAGCGAGTCGTCTTATCGTCTGGTCGAACGCGACGGGAAATCTTTCAACGTGTCGGGCGTGCCGCGCGTCGTGCTCAAAACCTTCGACGGCTCGATCAACATCCAGCCTTCCAACGAATTAACGGTGCGCTTCTCAGCCGTCAAGCGTGCGCGCGACGAACAGGCCATGCGCGGCATACGCCTGCGCGCCGAGCAGACGGGCGACACCATCAACATCATCGCCGAGTTTGATAAGACGCTCGCGCGCAAGGGCGGCGAATACGACACGGGCGCAGCCGTCGCGTTGGAAGTGTGGGTGCCGCGCCGCGCCAACGTGCAGGTTCAATCGGGCGACGGGCGTTTGCGCCTGAGCGGCATCGAAGGCGAGATCGATCTCAACACGGGCGACGGTTCGGTTGACGTGACGGAGAGTAAAGGACGACTCAAAGTTGAGACGGGCGACGGGCGCGTGCGCGTCGCAGGCTTCGACGGCGACGCAAGCGTGCAGACCGGCGACGGTCGCATCTCGCTCGACGGTCGTTTCACCAAACTCTCCGCGCGCACGGGCGACGGCGCGATCACGCTCGCCCTGCCCGCAGACATCAACGCGCGCATCGAAACCGATTCCGAACGCGTCTTCAACGACCTCTCGGCGGTGGCCGAAGAAGCCGAGACCGCGGAAGGCGAACGCCGCGTCAGGCATTGGCGCGTCGGCAGCGGCGCGGGCAGCCAGATCACGCTGCGCACGGGCGACGGGCAAATCTTTTTGCGGCGCACGGGCGAGGAGCGCGAATAGCCGCGAAGGAGCGCGAATAGCGGCATCCGAATTTACGGAAACCGGGGAAATGTTCTTTGAATTTAAACGAAACATTTCGTTGAGGTGAAACGTCTAATAGCCAAATGGCCTTGAGTCCGCGTTCTCCCGATGCGGTCGAACAAGCCCCCGGTTTCCGTATCGCTCAAAGTTTAAGACGTTATGACCCACAGGCTATCTTTGTATGTCCGGTCTCCGCTCTGCGCGCCTGCCGTCGCCCCCACGACGACGGCGTCGCACAGTGCACACGCTTCCACATTTTCGGATCGCTCGCCCGCCGCTTCTGCCGCCGCTTCTTTCTCACCCGGCGCGGGCAACTTCTCAAACATACGCGCATCTATCAGCTATCAACCGGATCGAGCGTCGCGCCGCGCCGCGCGCCACGCTCGAACGCCCAACCCTCGCAGCAGTCGCATCACCTTTGACGCCCGTTCCACTCGCAACGGCCACAGTCTTCCGCAAGTCAACTTGAGTCAGAATTCCGCAGCCATGTTCGTGCCGTACTTCGTCAAGCTTTCTTACCTGCTTCGTCCGTAACTGCGGAGCGCAAAGCGTGCGAGCTTTGCGCGCCCCCGAACCTGAGGTCAACACACATGAGAGAGAGAGCCGCCCGCCGCTCTAACCGCTTCGTCATGTCGCTCGTGCGGCGATGTCCTTCGCCGGACGCGCCTGCGTCAAACGTTACCGCACGCACGTTCGCGCCCGCCCGCCGCCGCCATGCCCCCGCACGATTATTGCGCCGCGCGCTCTCGACGGCTCTGGCCTGTGCGACGCTCCTCGCCATGCTGCCGCCGCTCGCGTCCGCGCAGGAAGTCGCGAAGTTAACTGATAAGTCGAAGACCAAAGCGGCGGCTGTCAGCGAAGCCTCTCGAACAACGGCGACGACTGCCGAGTCGCGCCCGCGTCGCATCGCATCGCTTCGCGCGCGAGAGACGACGGAAGGCGCGCGCGTCACCCTGACCTCCGATGCGCAGTTGAACAACTACACGTCTTATGAGAGCGGCGGCCGCTTCTACGTGCGCATCGCGCAGGCCGACGCGGGAGACGTGGACGCGCTCGCCGGAAGTTTGCAGGGGCGCGGTTTTGCCGACGCGCAGATCGAACGGCGCGGGGCAGACGTTCTGCTCTCCTTCAAGTTGGAGGCGGGCGCAACCGCCGAGGTCAAGCAGAGTTTCAATCGTCTCGAAGTGCGCTTCGCGGCGCAGCAGGACGCGGCGCAACAGAAAAAAGATTCGAGCGGCGGCGCGAAAAACGCCACGCCCGCGCAGCCTCTCACCGCCGCGCCCACGCCAACCCCGACGCCCGCTTCGAGCACGCCGAGCGACGCGCCCATCGTCACGCCTATCAACACCCCAAGCGAGAGCGATAGCTCGAAAACGCCGGAGACGGTCGAGCGCGCGAAAGTGGCCGCAGCCCGTGGTCGTGTGGTCGCGCTGCCGCCGGAGAAGGCCAACCCGGTCGTCGTCCCGCGCTTCGACGCGCCGCCCGTCATTGACGGAAAGCTCGACGACGAAATCTGGAAACGCGCATTCGTCCTGAAAGATTTTTACCAGACCGAACCGGGCGACAACATCGCGCCCTCGAAGCCGACCGAAGCCTTCATCGGCTACGATTCCAAGTTTCTCTACATCGCCTTTCACGCCTACGACGAGGTTTCCAAGATTCGCGCCAACGTCGCCAAGCGCGATGCGATCTTCGACGACGATTACGTCGGCTTCTTCCTCGACACCTTCAACGATCAACGCCGCGCCTTCGAGATGGACTTCAACCCGCTCGGCATACAGGCCGACGCCATCTTCACCGAAAACAACGGCGAGGATTTCAGCTTCGACCTCGTGATGGAATCCAAGGGCACGATCACTTCCGACGGTTACATCGTGGAAGTGGCGATCCCTTTCAAGTCGCTCAGATATGAAGCGGGCAAGGGCAAACTCTGGGGCGCGCACTTCTTCCGTCGCATCAAACGCTTCAACAACGAGTTCAATTCATGGATGCCGCTCTCGCGCGACGTGCAAGGGTTGCTCAATCAAACCGGCAAGCTCACCGGACTCGAAAACATCTCCACGGAGCGCACGCTTGAGATCGTGCCGAGCCTCACGCTTTCCGAGACGGGAAAGCGCGTGCGTGGCTTCCCGCCGCCCGCCGACGTGCGCGGGGCATCCGCCGCGCCCGACCGCTTGCTCAACAAGCCCGTCGAGTTCGACTTCGGCGTCACGACCAAGTTCGGCATCACGCCGACCATCACGCTCGACTTCGCTTACAACCCCGACTTCGCGCAGGTCGAAGCGGATCAAACCGTGGTGACGGCCAACCAGCGTTTCCCCATCTTCTTTCAAGAGAAGCGTCCGTTCTTCCTCGAAGGCAAAGAGATTTTCGACACGGCGAGCACGGTCGTCCACACGCGCGCCATCGTTGACCCGGACTATGCAGTCAAACTCACGGGCAAACGCGGGCGCAACACCTTCGGCCTGATCCTCGCTTCCGACAACGCGCCCGGCAACTTCAGCGAAGATGAACGCGACGATAAACGTCTGGAAGTGCTCCGCCTGCGTGCGCCGCGAGGCGCGGACGAATCGGAAGAAGCTTTCAACGCGCGCCTGAATCGCGCCGCCTTCGTCGAGTCGCGCTTCAATCGCTTCGTGGACAAGAACGCGACGATTGGCGTGCTTCGTTTGAAGCGCGACGTGGGCAAAGAGTCGAGCCTCGGCATGTTCGCCACGAGCTACAACTTCACGGAGCAGCACAATCAGGTGTTAGGCTTCGACGGTCGCTTCAAACTCGATCCGAAAACCTTCACCACCTTCGAGATCATCGGCACCAACTCGAAGAACTTCTTCCGCGACCTCGCCACCGACCAGACCACTTATCGCAACCGCAACGGCTTCGCCTACAACTACCTGCTCGACTACACCGGACGCTATTTCGGCTACGCCCTCAGCGCAGCCGGACGCACGCAGGACTATCGCGCCGACGTGGGCTTCACGCGCCGCCGCAACACCAACAACGTCAACTTCGGTTGGCGTCTGAGCACCGAGCCGAACCCGAAAGCCATCCTCACGTCGTTCCGCTTCCAGAATTTCACGGACACGAATTTCGACTGGCAGGCGCGCCATCAAGCGTGGGCTAACGGCACAAACTTCAACTTCAATCTCGCGCACCAGACCTTCGTGCAGGTCGGCACGAACTTCGGTTACGAGCGCATCCTCGAAGAAGAGTTCGGCACACGGCGCGCGCCGGAGAGGCTAGTTGAGGGATTAGCCACGCCCCTGCCGGCGCGAAGGGGCGCGTTCGCCGGAGACGACAACGAGCGACAGACGCGCCACAAGACGATCTTCGTCTACGCCGAGCGGCAGTTCAACAAACAACTCTACGCCTACTTCTTTACCGGCACGCAACGCGGCATCTTCGATTTCGATTTCGGCGCGGGGGCGCGCTTCCCGCGCGTCAGCCCCGTGGCAATCGCGGCGCGCGAGGCGCGTGCGGCAGGCCGCTGCGTCGAAACGGAGGGCGTGCCGCTGCCCATAGATTGTCTCGACCAGCAAGACCCCGGCTCGGCCAACGGGTTCGACTTTGAAGCGGGCGTCACGCTGCAACCGACGAGCGCGCTCCGCACGACGCTCGGCTACGTCAAAGCGCACCTGACGCGCCGCGATAACGGACTCGTCGCCTTCGACGACAACATTTTTCAGTTGCGTACCACCTACCAGTTCACGCGCTTCCTCTTCGCGCGCGGGCGCGTGGACTACAGCACGCTCTCGACAAGCGTGCGCGGCCAGTTCCTCTTCGGCTGGACGCCGAACCCCGGCACGGCCTTCTACGTCGGTTACAACGACGACCTGCAACGCAACGGCTTCAACCCGTTCACGCAGCAACTCGAACCCGGCCTGCGCCGCAACGGTCGCACCTTCTTCATCAAGGCGTCGTACCTGTTCCGCAGAAGCCTCTAACTACAGTGACGAGTGACGAGTGGCAAGTGACGAGCAAGAACAGGTTAAAAGTGTTGCCGTCGTTGTTGACTGTTGCCGTTGTCTGTGACTTTCGCGCGAGTGTCAGATGACAGGTCGAGACAGCTTTTCTGTTTTAACTTGTCACTTGTCACTCGTCACTCGTCACTGT
>DASYMM010000442.1:0-3480 GCA_036009085.1 Pyrinomonadaceae bacterium
CGAGTTCTTCAATCTGCTCCGCGCTCATCTATGATTCTCCCCGCCTTGTTAATCGGCATGCTCCGTCACCTGCGTTCTGCTGTCCGCATACATGTCGCGATATTCCGTGCCGTCCTCCGTTACGATACCGCGAAACAGCATCGCTTCGTCAGCCCCGCTGGATTTCTCCGACAGTTCCGTCTGCACCTGATTCCAACTCAACTTGCTGCTCAGGATCGAGTTCGGACGCTTCACCAGATAGTGTTTCGCATCCCGGCTGACCCGTTTCTTTTGGCTCACTTGTAACTGCCTTTCTTCCGTCGCCTGACATCTTTCACACGCGGGCGGACACACCAAACGCTCGACCGCCGCCGCAACTCTTAACCCTACTGCTTCTTCTGCCTGACATCATACGCGTAGATCGTATCCTGGTCGCGTAGATAGAGACGGCCACCGGCGATGATCGGGTGCGTCCAAGTCGGCAGCGAGTCCTGCGCGATGCGGAAACGTCCCTTCTCGCGGTAGGCTTCGGGCGTCGCTTCGACCAGACCGACCACGCCGTTTTCACTCAGGCAGTAGAGCATTCCATCAGCATACACGATTGAGCCTTTGCCGACGCTGCGATCTTTCCAGGCGACCTGCCCGTTGTCGAAACGCATCGCCGTCAGCATGCCGCTCGAAAAACCGTAGAGGTGATCGCCGATGAGAATCGAACTGCTGTGATGGTTGCGCATCTCCTTCGTGAAATAAACTTCTTCGGCCGTGAGCGCGCCCTTTTCTCCGGCCTTTATTTCGACGAGTCCCGCGCCCGTGCCGTAATCCGAAGAGATAAAGACGCGATTGCCGCGCGCCACGGGCGTCGCCGCGTTGGCCGTCCGGTTCGAGGCCCGCGCGTATTCCCAGAGAAGTTTTCCGTCGCGGAGGTCTAGCCCGACGGCGCGGCGCGAGGTGAAGAAGACGACCTGCGGCGTGCCGCCTGCGTCGATCTTGATGGCGGAGGAATAACCGGCCTCGTCGCTCTGGCTTTTCCAGATCAGCGAGCCGTCCCGTTTGTTGAGCGCGACGATGGAAGCGTTTTGCCCGCCCGCGTTGACGAGCAGTTTGTCGCCCACGATGAGCGGCGATTCGCTGATGCCCCAGGTGATGTTCGAGCCGCCGAACTTTTGCAGCACGTTCATCGTCCAGACGACGCGACCCGTGCGCGTCTCCAGACACGAAAGGTCGCCGTCGCCGCCGAGCGCGTAGAGGCGTTCGCCTTCGATGGTGGGCGTGCCGCGCGGCCCGTCGCCACGGTCGTTGCGAAACGCTTTGCCGTGCGGCACAGCCCAGAGTTCTTTGCCCGTCGCTACGTCGAAGGCGATGATGAATTCGCGGTCGCCGCGCAAGCCCATCGTGTAGAGGCGATTGTTTGCCACGGCGAGCGAAGAGTAGCCGCGTCCCGCGCCCGCGGCTTTCCAGACGAGCAGTGGGCCTTCGGCAGGCCATTGCTTGAGCAAACCCGTCTCCGTCGAG
This sequence comes from Pyrinomonadaceae bacterium, assembly GCA_036009085.1. Taxonomy (GTDB): domain Bacteria; phylum Acidobacteriota; class Blastocatellia; order Pyrinomonadales; family Pyrinomonadaceae; genus JAIVJZ01. Next base: position 1,492 of record DASYMM010000442.1, read on the forward strand.
ATGCCGTCGCGATTCGGACCGCGCCACTGCGGCCAGTTGCCTCCGCCTGCGGCGGCAGCGGCCTGCGCCGACACTTCGACCGACAGGCACAACAACACGAACGCACAACCGAACGCTTTAGCCTTGAGGCTCACACTCTTCATAAAACGAACTCCTTCTGCAAACTTTGCGGGCTTTGAATTCTGTCTCGCGAGTTTCGTGATTATAGCAACAACCGCGCGCGGCAATCTCTAAAAAACGTCTCGAAGTCGAATACATATTTTCAGATGAAACGCGTATTTTTTAGAATGCATGTCCGAGACAACCCGGCACGGCTAAAGTTTCCGCAAGACGCTGAGCAAAAGGTGTAAGCGATTTGTCTATAACAGTCTCCGGCACAGCGGTCAACGCTTGCTTTATTACTGGCCGTGTTAATGTGACTTTTATCGCGCCGGAGAATATTTAACCGAACCTTTGAAGCCTTATCGAAAGTTGATGCCTATCAGGTCGCTTCGCCAGACGATGAGCAGCAATCGCACATTCACGCACAGCATCGCACTAGCCGCTTTTAGCGCGGCGATATTTTTGCCACTCATCGGGCGCGGCTTCGTCCACGACGATTTTATGTGGCTCGCGAGCGTCGCCTACGAGTCGCGCTGGCACGGGTTGACTCACCCGACGCCCACTTTCTACACGCCCCTGACGTGGCTCTCCTTCAAACTCGACTGGACACTCTGGGGATTGCGTCCGTTCCCCTACGCGCTGGAAAATTTACTGCTGCACATCTGCAATACGCTGTTGCTCTACAGGCTCGCGTTGCGTCTGTGGCAGAAGCGCATGGCCGCCTGGTGGACGGCCTTCGGGTTCGCGCTGCTCTATATGGCGAACAGTTGGGCTGTGATGTGGATTTCCGCGCGCACGCATCTGCTCGCGACGCTCTTCTGTCTCGCGGCGATGTTGTGGGTCGTTCGTTACGTTCAAACGGAACGCGGAAAAGTGTGGGCTGCTTTAGCGGTCGTCGTTTGCTGCGCGCTCTCGATGCTGGCGAAAGAGATCGGGGTGGCTTCCGTCGCCGCGAGCCTCGTCGTGCTGTGGTACGCGGGAGGCTTGAAGCGTCTGAGAGTGTCATGGCGGCAGGACGCGTTACTAGCGTGCGCGCTGCTCGCGGTGCTCTGCGCTTATCTCATGTTGCGCGCGTGGGCGGGCGCGCTCTCCGTCTCGGCGAACGAGGGGTGGTATCAATATTCGTTCGATTTGAAAATGCTCTTTTTGAATTTGCGCGAGTACCTGTCGAGAACGTATCTGGTCGCGATCTTAATCGCGGGGGCAATCGCGCTCTCGCAGGCGATACGGGGCGGCAAGCCGACTTTGGACGCGGTCGCGCGCCGCGAAGTTCTGATGAGCGCGTTGCTGTTCGCTTTGACGATTGCGCCCGTGATTCTGATTCGCGGACGCTCTGGACTCTACACCTATTTGCCCGGCACCGGCGCGGCTCTCCTCCTCGGCGCAAGCACGCGCTCGCTCTACTCGACGGCGGGAAACGAACGCCCACACACGTTGGCGAACTTGCTTCCAATCATCCTGCTCGTGGCCTTGTTGACTACGGCAATGATCGGGCAGAGTTGGAAATGGCGCACGATGGCGAAGACCAACTCGGCCATCCTGCGACAGATCGCGGAGCAGGAGCCGCAGCCGGAACGAAGCACGCTTATTATTTTAAGCTACACACTGCCAGACAGAAGGCATCGCTTCCCGGACGGCTTCGGTACGTGGAGCTTTCCCTTCGCGGTGAGACTTTTGTACGACGCGCCGCACCTCGACGGCATCATTGCCGGTGAAGAGAGTCAAACTGAACGAGATGTGCGTTGCACGGAAGTTAATTATTTATACGTCGCCGGTGAGGACAGCCCGAAAGTTATCAAGCAATGAGATGCGGTTGAAGGGTAATAAAAACCTTCACCACAGAGGCACAGAGGCCACGGAGGGGGCACAGAGAAAAGCATTCAACTC
>DASYMM010000443.1:0-13989 GCA_036009085.1 Pyrinomonadaceae bacterium
CTCGTCGACGAGCGGCGCGCCTTCGGCAAACGCCACTTCTCTCTCCGCGATCACGGTGGCGTCCTTCGGGGTTTCCACGAAGACGTTGCCGGGGACGAGGAACGTGCCGTTCTCCGCGGCGGGTTTGAACGAAGCGAGCGCGATCTTCATGCCCGCCTTCGTCTCCGGGTTCTTTGGCGTGATGATGAGCGCGTAGTCGCCGGGGGCGAGCGTCTTGCCCTCATACTTGGCGGGGGCGGCGAGGCGCACGTGCGCCACCGGCCACGAGCGTTTCGCGTAGTACTGGCCGTTGCGCGGGTCAACGCCGGTTTCGATGTAGCCGAAGGTCGCCTTGCCCCAAGGCAAATTGAGATAGCGCACTTCGACCGCCTTCTTCGTCTCGCCGACATCGACGCTCGCCGTCTGAATCGTCGTCAACTTGCGCTTGTCAACTTTCTTCTCGTCCTGCTTCATCCCGCCCATCGTGTCCTGCGCCAAAGCGTTTGAGCCGAGCGAGAGGAGCGCGACGAACGCTAAACCCGCGACGACGGAACGCGCGGACGTGTATTTGCGAATGTTCATATTTTTGGACTTCCTTTTCATCAAATTTGGCTGTGATGGTTTCCGCTTGAGTGTAGTTTGATACGTGCCCGCCGCGCCTCCGGTTTCAAGGCCGCGCCGGGGAGACGGCGGTGCGCTCCGTCCCGGCGATAGTTTCGACAAACCCGTTCAAAACTTTGATGTATTCGTCCGGCGACTCGTCGTAAGCGTGGCCGTGCGTCGCGCCTTCGACGACGAACTTGCGTCGCTGCGGATTCTCAGCCGCCGCGTAGAGCGGTTCGAGCACGGTGGCCGTTGGCATGCGCGCGTCTTTCGTGCCGCCGATGAAGAGGACGGGGCGCGAGATTTTTCGCACCGCCCGCACGAGATCGTAATCTTCCGCCGCGAAGTTCAAACGCCAGGAGGTGAACTTTATCAAGAGCGTCGCGAAAGGAAAAGTCGGGAGGCCGATGAGGCGTACGTGATGGCGCGCCGTGTCCGTGAATGACAGAAAGCTCGACTCGGCGACGACGCACAGAAGTTTTTCATCCTGAATTTCGGAGGCCGCCAGAAGCGTCGCCGCCGCGCCCATCGAGACGCCCATCAGCACGATGCGGTCTTGCGGCGCGCGCCCGCGCACAAATTGAAAGGCCGCCTCCACGTCGTGCCGCTCGTCGTAGCCGATGGTGGAGAACTCGGCCGCGCTCGCGCCGTGTCGCCTGAGGTCGTAGAGCAGCACGCCGTAGCCCGCGCGCCACAGCGCGAGGCCGCGTTCGAGCATTTCGTAGCGCGAACGAAACAGCCCGTGCGTGAGGATGAAAGTCACGCGCCGCCCCGCGTCGCCTTCCGGCGCGGGCAGATACCAGCCGGAGAGCGTGTTGCCGTCCGTCGAAACGAACGAGACGTTTTCAAACGACGCGCCGTGCGTGGCGGGCGTGTCCGTGCGCCTGCGTTCGTCTGGGCGCGTGCCCGCCTTCGTGATCGCGAAACTCAAGAGCCACGGCAAACCGACCGCGACGACGAGCACGAGCGCGACGAAGAACAACGCCAGCTTTCGTGCGATGCTCCCGACGCTGAAACGACGACGCGCGGGCTTGTCGTCTTGCTGCGCGGGCTTGTCGCCTTCGACAACTCGCGGGTTGCCGCCGCGCGCGTCGCCTCCGGCGGCGAGTTGCGCGTCTCGCTCATCGTCAACACGTCCGCGTGCTAAATCGTCGTTGTGCGGGGCATCGCGTGGGGCATCGTGCGGGTCTTCGAGTTTGCGCATGCTGAGCGTTGCGCCGAGCGTGAGGGCGGCGCACATCGCGCCGACGCCCGCGAGTCCGTAACTCGGATAGAGCCGCGCGCCCGCCGCGACCGCGAGTGCGATGCCGAGTTGCGACGCGCCGTTGCGCAGGGCGATATAAGTTGCGCGCTCCGAGGCGGCGACGAGTTCCGTCACCAGTGCTTGCAGCGGCGCGACGCGCAGCGCGGCGAGAAAGGCCGTTGCGCCGATGATCGCCCAGAGCCGTGCGCTCCACGTGAAGGCCGGCAGCATCAGCAACAAAAAGATCATCAGCGCGCTGCTCCACATGGCGATGCGCCGCTTGCCGTAACGGTCTGCGAGGAGGCCGCCGAGCGCGCCGCCCGCCACCGCGCCCGCCCCCGCGAGCGCGTAGATCAAACCGACCTCACGCGCGCCCGCGCGAAACGCATCCGAGAGCCACGTGCCGAGATAAGTCGTCAGACCGACGAGTCCGCCGGAGACGAAGAACGCGCTCACGATGCCCCGCCGCGTCGAGCGCGAACGCATCGCCAGTCGCCACAGAGATATACGCGACGTGCGCCCGCCCGCCGTCGTCTGCTCGCTCGTCGTTCGCCCGTCAATCTTTTGTCGTCGCCCGGCACTCTTCTGTCGCGTCGCGTCGTCCGCCGCAAGTTCGTCCGTCGCCGCTTCGCCCTGCTTGTCGTTTGCGGGTGAGAGCGGAAACTGTCGCACGAGCAGACCCGCGATGCCGACGAGCACGGCGGTTGCGGCGAAGACCGCGCGCCAGCCAACGCGCCCCGCGAGCCACGTCCCCAAAGGCACGCCGACGACGGGCGCGAGAAAATAGGCGACCGCCACGCCGCTCATCTGTTTGCCGCGCCGCGCATAACTCGAAGCGTCCGCGAGCGCGGCGATGACGAGCGCGCTCACGAGGCCACCCGCGAGTCCGGCCAGTGCGCGCGCCGTCCAGAACACGGCGACATGCGGCGCGATGGCTGCGAGCGCGTTTGCCACGACGAAGATTCCGGCGGCGGCGGGCAGCCAACGCACCGGATTAACGCGCCCCGTGCGTCGTCCGAGCAAAAGCGCGACCGCCGCCGCCGCCAACGCATAGACCATCACGCTCGCGGCCACGCTCGTCTTCGCGCTGTTCAGGCCGAGCGCGATCTGCGGCGTGATCGCGCCCACCACCTGCGAGTCCACCAGCGCGACGAGCATCAACAGGCACGCGCACACGGCGGCGAGTCGCGCCGAAGGCTTCGCATTAGCGTCTGCATAAACGGTCGTTGACATAAAAAAGCGGCGACTCGAATGACCCGTATGTTTTTGAACTTCTTTTGGTAAAACTCTCGAAATTCGTCTCCAGCAAGGTTGTCTCGCATCTTCGCTTGCGTCACACTACTTGTCAACTTTAACCTTCGCGGAGAAAAACAGGGATGAGGGATGAGGGATGAGGGATGAAAGAAAGAGTTCAAGTGAGGGAGCGTTTCTGATTCATCCCTCATCCCTCATCCCTCATCCCTCCCTTCGCTGGCGTCTCGGCTTACTGGCGGCCTTTGCGCTCGCGTTGCTCGCGCTACTGCCACAAGCGCATCTCGTGCGCGCGCGCGGCGACAAATGGCACGGCGCGTACGCCTCTTTCGACGGCGACGAAACGGCCTACGCCGCTTATCTCAACGCGCTCATCGCAGGCCGCCCGCGCTTGAACGATCCTTACAGCGGCCTTGACGATTCGACGCGCACGCCCCAACCCGAATCGCTCTTCTCCATCCAGTTCGTCCCGGCTTACGCGCTCGCGCTGCCAGCCCGCGCGCTCTCGCTCGACGCTTCAAAAGTCTTCAACGCGCTCCCGCCCATCGTCGCCTTCGCCGCCGCGCTCGCGCTTTTCTGGCTGCTCGCCTTGCTCACGAGAGACGAGCAACTCGCCGCGTGCGGAACCGTCATCATCCTGTGTCTCGGCACGCTCGCCGCCGGACACGTTAGCCTCGCGACGCTCTTTAGCCTGCGCGCGGCTTATGCTTATTTGCCCTTCCTGCGTCGCTACATCCCCGCGCTGCCGTTTCCCCTACTCTTCGTCTTCTGCGCGTTCGTCTGGCACGCGCTCGTATGTGCGCCGTCGAAGCGGCGAGCGGCGCACACTTTCGCGCTCGCGGCGGGCGCGACGTTCGCGCTCCTCGTCTTCTCCTATTTCTATCTCTGGACGACCGCCGCCGCGTGGCTCGCCTGCCTCGCGCCTCTCTGGCTCCTCGCACAGACCGGCCGCGACGAACGCCTGCGCGCGCTGAAAATTTTCCTCACGACGACTGCGCTCGCCTGCGCCTCGCTCGTGCCTTACGCGCTGCTGCTCGCGCGACGCGCCGCGACGATGGACAAGGTGCAGGTGCTCAAGTTGACGCACGCGCCCGATCTCTTTCGCGCCCCCGAATTGATCGCGCTCGTCGCGCTCGCACTGCTCGCCGCAGGTGTGTGGCTGCGGCGTCTCGCGCTTCGAGACGCGCGCGTCGTCTTCGCCGCGTCGTTCGCGCTCACGCCCTTCGTCGTCTTCAATCAACAGGTCATCACGGGGCGTTCGCTCCAACCCGTCCACTACGAAGATTACGTCTTGAACTATCTCGCGCTCCTCGCGCTCGTCCTCGCCTTCGCGCTCATCGTCCGGCGGCAGGAAACAGACCAGCCGACGCCGCCACGTTTAGCCACTCCTCAACGCTTCGACTCGCTTCGACGCTTCGCCACCCTTCAACGCCTCGCTAGCCTTCGACGTTTCGCCAAGCCGGTACTTTTATGCATCGCGCTCGCGGCTTACGCGTGGGCGGCGCGCGAGTTGGTCGCGACCGCGCGCAGGTTTGCGCCGACGAACGCCGCGCGCGACGAACAACTCCGCGTCGCCAAGCGGCTCGCTGAGATCGCGCGCACGACTGCGACGACCACGGCGAACGATCCGGCGTCTCCGTCGCGTCCCGTCGTCCTCGCGTTGAATTTCATGCTGGCCGACAATCTGCCCCTCGGCGCGCCGCAACTGGCCGTCCACTGGTCGCCGCACATGCACGTCAATTCCGGCCTCACCGCCGAAGCGCATCGGGAGCGCATGTATCAATTCTTTTATTACGCGAACGTCGCGCCGGAAGACTTCCACGCCTACATCCGCTCGAACCCGCTCGTCGTCTATAAACTCTTCGGCGCGGAGCGCGTCCTGCCCCGGCTGACGCCCGACTACGCGCCGCTCTCCGATGCCGAGATCAACCTTGAGGGACACGCTTACGCCGCTTACGTCGCCGCCTTCACACGCGAGCAGGCCGCGCGCCCCACGCTCTCCTTCGTCGTCACTTCAACACAAGACTCAAGCGATCTCTCCGCGCTTGATCGCTGGTACGCGCGCGACGCGGGCGAGCGCGTCGGCAGTTACACGATCTATCGCGTGCAGTTGCGTCCTTGAAGGCTTGCTCCGTGTCGTCTCTCAATCTTAGACTGACTCGGGAAACCACCAAGACACGAAGACGCAAAATTAAACCTTAAAGTTTGCTTCGTGCCTGTGTGCCTTCGTGGTAAGTTTCATCCGGCACTCTTAATATCAAACGTTTTTCGATTCCTACGCCGTCATACATCAAACGAACGGTTCGCCGTCCTCTATGATCAATTCGCTCGAACGCGAAACGAACGCTCCGCTCAAACGCGAAACGCCGCTTCGCTGGCGTTGGGGTTTGCTCGCCGCGCTGGCGTTGATGCTCATCTCGCTCATCCCGCAGGCGCATCTCTGCTACAAACGCGGCGCAGAGTGGCACGGTTCCTACGCGCATTTTTACAGCGACGAACCGGCCTACTCCGCTTACGTCAACGCGCTCATTGACGGGCGACCGCGCCTCAACGACCCTTACACCGGACACGACGCCACCGGGAGCGCGCCGCAGCCCGAATCGCTTTTCTCGATCCAGTTCGTGCCCGCTTACCTCATCTCTGTCCCGGCGCGCGCCTTCGGCCTCACCGCCTCGACGATGTTCATCTTGCTCATGCCGCTCGTCGCGGGTGCGTCCGCGCTTGCGATCTACTGGTTCGTCGCGCTGTTGACGCGCGACGAGCGCATCGCCGCCGCCGCCGTCCCGCTCGTCCTGTGTCTCGGCATACTCGTCTCCGGTCAGGGCGTGGTGGTGAAGTTTAGGGGCATGACGCCAGCTTACGTCTTCCTGCCCTTCCTGCGACGCTACGTGCCGGGCGTGCCCATCGTCTTCTTCTTTTTCTACTGCGGCTTCGTCTGGCTCGCGCTCACAGTTGCCGCTCGCCGCGCGCGCCTCGTCTCTGCGCTCGTTGCGAGCGTGCTCTTTGCCGCGCAGGTCTATTCATATTTTTATCACTGGACGACCGCCGCCGCGCTCCTCGGCTCGCTCGCGCTCCTCTGGCTCCTCGCGCGCCCCGCCGACCGGCGACGCAGCATCGAACCTTTCGTGTTGATGAGCGTGTGCGCGGTCGCCTCGCTCGTGCCCTATTTCATCTTGCTCTCGCGTCGCGCGCCGACGATGGACGCCGTGCAAGCCCTGACCTATTCGCACGCGCCCGACCTCTGGCGCGGCGTCATTTTGCTCGACGCGCTCGTGCTCGTCGCGCTCCTGTTCGGCGCGTGGCGGCGTTGGCTCGATGCGCGCGAGCCTGCCGTCGTCTTCAACGCCGCGCTCGCCCTCTCGGTGCTCGTCGTTTTCAATCAACAGATCATCACGGGGCGTTCGCTCCAACCGATGCACTACGAACAATACATCGGCAACTACGTCGCGCTGCTGGCGGCCTCGCTCGCGTTGGGCTTGCTCTGGCAGGGGCGGCAAACTTTAAAGCGCACGGGAGATGAAAAACCGGGAGCGGAAAGACCGGCGGGAGCGGCGGCGTCTGACGTGAGCAGAGCGGAAGCGACTGACATGAGCGGAGCGGCGGCGACCGGAGTGAGAGGAGCGGCGACGACGGGCGGGCGGCGTCTGATTCCGCATCGTGTCTGGCTGCCCGTCGCGCTGGCCGCGCTCGTGTGGGGCGCGGGCGAGACTGTGTTCATGACGCGCCGCGCCGCGCCCGGTAATTTGTTTAAAGACGAATGGGCGCAGGTCGCGCTGCGTCTGAAAGATTTGGCGCGCGAAGGCAGCGAGCCGCACCCGGTCGTCTTCAATCCGAGCGTCTATCTGATTGACAACCTGCCGACCTACGCGCCGAACGCGACCGTCTGGGCGCCGCACACGTTCGTCTTCTCCAACGTCTCGGTCGAGGAAAACAAGGAACGCTTCTACAAGTTTCTCTACTATTCGGGCGTGGGCGCAAACGACTTCGAGACCGTCTATCGCCAACAGGGCTACATCTTCTTCGCCATCTTCGGCTGGCATCGCGCCAACCCCCGCCTGACCGTCAACTACCAACCCATCACGCAGGCCGAAATTGACGCGGAGAAGAACAACTACGCCGCCTTCCATTCCTCCTTCGACCGCCGCAGCGCGGCACAACCGACCATCTCCTACGTCGTCACGCAGACCGATCAACCCTTCAACTTCGCGCCGCTCGAACGCTGGTACACGCGCGACGCGGGCGAGAAGCTCGGCAGGCACATCATCTACCGCGTGAAATTGCGCGACTGACGCGCACCGCTCATCCTTTACTTCAAAACAGAGAAGACATCAATTTTATGTCATTAAGTCTCAGACGGGAGAAGTGAACCGGGAAGAATGACGTAAGGCAGGTAAAGTATGGTTCTCACGTTTGTCAGGTGCGAAAGCCCGTCCCGCCGTCAACCATCAGCATTCCTCATTCTTCACAAGATGTAGGATTTTAATCCAAACTGTAACGAAGCAATGCTGAGGCTGCTTCACCTCCCGGTTGCCGACATACTGTCTTCAGCCCTTTTGCGGCCAATCATTCGCCCTTCCCACTCTGGCACACGGTTCGCCATGCACGGGCGTCACGCGTCGTCCCTCACTGTTTCAGTTCGTTCTCCCTGACTTGCAACTTCACCAATCGGAGGACACTCATGTTTCACGAAAACTCTCGCTGCCGCGGCTCCGTTCGCGCGACATCGCGTCTATACGTTGCCTTGCTGAGTCTGGTTATCTTTTCGCTGGCCGCGCCGCCGACCTACGCCGTGGGCGGCACTTTCTTTGATGGCCTCGACACTTTCGACACCGCGCGCTGGCACAAGGCCGACGGGTGGACTAATGGTAATCCGTTCAACGTCGGCTGGCGCGCCGACCACGTCACCTTCTCGGGCGGCTTCATGAGCCAAAAGCTCGATACCACGCCCTGCCCTTCGGGGTGTAGCGGTAAGCCATATGCTGCGGGCGAGTATCGCACCAACGACTACTACGGCTACGGCAAATACGAAACCCGCTTCAAAGCCGCGCAAGGGAGCGGACTCGTGACCGGCTTCTTCACCTACACCGGCCCATCCGACGGCACGCAGCACCACGAGATCGACATCGAAATTCTAGGCAAAGATACGACGAAGATGCAGACCAACTATTTCGTCAACGGCGTGGGCGGCCACGAGACGATCATCAACCTGTGGTTCGACGCCGCCGCCGGTTATCACAACTACGCGTTCGTCTGGAAGGCGGACAAGATCGAATGGATAGTTGACGACATTATAGTGCACACGGAATATGCCTCGACGGGGAACCCGCTGCCGAGCCTGCCGGGCAAAATCATGGCGAACATGTGGGCGGGAACGGGCGTGGATAGCTGGCTCGGGCCATTCACGTATCCGGGAGCGCCGATCTACGCGAAGTATGATTGGATTCAGTATTTCGTACTTTAACGGGTAGCGTTCGAGGGTAGCGTTGCGAAAAATATTCCGGTGACGACAGGAGGGGCGTGAGCCGTCTCGCGCCCCTCAATACAATCGTGCGCCATGAAGAAGTTTGCAATACTATCTCCACGTATCGTCTCCTCGAACGTCGCGGCCAACCGCTCTCTCAACATTCATTTCAATTGACAACTTCTCCGGCATCGCTCTCGCCCGCGTCGGCTAGTTTGCTCACCGCTTCGAGCGTGTCAATCTCGTCCACGCTCTTGTCGTCGCGCAGGCGCAGGATGCGTGGGAAGCGTAGGGCGTAGCCGCTCTTGTGCCGCTTGGAGGCTTGCACGCGGTCGAAGGTGACTTCGAGGATGATCTTGGGTTCGACCGTGCGGACGCGCCCGTGCGCGAACTCTTCGAGCGTGTGCGCGCGAAACCATTCGGTGAGTTCCGCCAGTTCCACATCCGTCAAACCGGAATAAGCCTTGCCCACGTTCAACAGTTCCGCATCCTCCGCCGAACGGCGCACGGCGAACGTGTAATCCGACAGCAGATTGCGCCGCTTGCCGTGGCCGACTTCAACCGCCGTGACGACGACATCAAGCGTGGCGAGCGCGCGCTTTAACTTCAACCATTCGCGCCCGCGCTTGCCCGGCTTATAAGACGAACGCGGGTCTTTGATCATCAAGCCCTCGTTGCCGCGCCCTCGCGCCGCTTCAAACTCCGCGTCGAGCAACGCTACGTCCGTCATGCGCTTCGCTTCCGACAGCCGGAGCGTTGCCTGATTGATACCACCATCGCCGACAACGCTATCGCTGCCACCATTGCCGCCGTCATTCGTCACTAAACTTTCGAGCACGCGGCGACGTTCGCCGAGCGGTTCGTCGAACATCACGCGCCCCGCCGCGTAGAGCAGATCGTAAGCGATGAAGACGACGGGCGTGGAGGCGAGCAGTTCGTCGCCGACCGTCTTGCGACCGAGCCGCTTCTGCAATTCCGCGAAAGGAAGAATCTGCGCGCCGCGCGCGGGCACGATCTCGCCGTCCATGATCGCGTCGGTTCGCAAAGCGGCGAGCGGCGCGACGAGTTCGGGGAAGCGATGCGTTACCTCGTCGAGCGTGCGCGTGTAGAGCGCGACGCGCCCCGCTTCCGTGTGCGCCTGCGCGCGGATGCCGTCGAATTTGTCTTCCACGTAAAACTCTGCGGGCATCGTCCGCGCGATGTCCGCGAGGTCTTCCCCGGCGGTGGCGAGCATGAACTTGATTGGGTGAAAGAGGCGCATCGAGACATCCGCGAGTTCGTCGCGACGCGCGCGCACGGCCGTCTCGCCGATGTCGCCCGTGAGCATGTTGACGCGCGCCACGTCCGCGAGGCGACGTTCAAACGCACGCGCCAGCGCGTCTTCCACCAAGCCCTCCTTCAAACCGATGCGCAGGTCGCCGACGAGCAGCTTGACGAGATACTTCGCTTCGAGCGCGGTCGTGCGCGCGAAAGTTTCGACGAGCAGCGCGCGTTTGTTCTTCGTGCCGCGCGTGTCGCTTAAAAGCGCGATGAGACTCTCGGCGTCGGCGAGCGTGAAGGCCGGTTGATTCAGTTCGTCGCGTCCGGCTTCGCGCATCGCTTCGTAGGCGACTTCGCCGGAATCGCCGAGGCGGACGTAGCGCGGGCGCAAATTCTCCGCGTCGAAGCCGGTCACGTCCGAGAGCACTTCGCGCAAAAGATTCGTGCCGACGTTCGTGGTGCGCGCGTCGTTTAAGGCGAACTGGTGTCCGGCGAAGTAGCGCGCGGCGCGCACGAGGTCTGCATCCGGGAGCGTGTGGAAGTACGCGCCCAGAAGCGCGGCCTTCTCAAGTTTCTTTGTCGTCGCCGCCACCCGTTCCGCCGTCTCTGCGAAACTTTGCAGCGCGCCGCCGCCTGCCGGCTGCTCAACTGTCGAGGATGTAGTTTTCTTTCGCGCCATAAATTTTGAGATCACAGCGAAAGAGGGAAACCACGAACTCACACGAAACAGCAAGAAACAATTTCAGTGTGTTTTCGTGTGAGTTCGTGGTTTCGCCTTTCTCGCTTTTTCTTTCTATGCTTTCTGCGTTAAAAACTTCCCTTCCGTCAGGCAAACTTTCATCCCGCACGCATCAACTCGGCGGGCACGCGCACCGCTTCGTGCGCTTCGGGCGCGCCGAACAGTTCGGGGTGAATGATGCGCGCGAGTATCTCCGCGCCGCCGACGACGCGCGGGCCGGGGCGACTGAAATACGACGTGGCATCCACCGCCCACACTTCGCCGTTCAAGACCGCCGGAAGTTCCTGCCAGCCTTCGGGCAGACGCGCCGCGTCGAGCGCGTGCAAAATATCTTCTTTGTAGTAGCCGCAGGGCGCGAGCACGATTCGTTCGGGCGCATAGGCGCGTATCTCTTCGGGCGTGGTCGTGCGCGAAGGCTTGCCCGCGTGGCCGAACGCGTGGTCGCCTCCGGCGAAGGCCACCTGTTCGGGAACCCAGTGGCCGGGAGCGTAGGGCGGCTCAAGCCATTCGAGGACGAAGGTGCGCGGGCGCGTCTGCGCTTCGGAGAGGGCGAGCGCGAGTGCATCGAGACGCGTGGTGAGTTCGGCGACGACGCGGACGGCTTCCGCTTCCCTGCCCGTTAAACTGCCGACCGTGCGGATGTTCGAGAAGATGTCCTCGATGCTGTTCGGTTCGAGCGAGACGACGCGCACGTCCCCGTCGAAGAGGCGCGCGGCGGCCTGTTCGACCGTTTTGTAACTGACGGCGCACACGTCGCAGAGTTCCTGTGTGATGATGAGGTCGGGGCGAAGGGAGCGCAAACGTTCTTCGTCGAGGTCGTAGATCGAGCCGTGGCCGTCGAGTTGGGAGCGGACGGCGTGGTCAATCTCCGCGCTCGTCATCGTCCCGTGCGAGATGCGGCTCGCGGTGAGTTGCGGCAGGCCGACCACTTCGGGCGGGTAGTCGCATTCGTGCGTGACGCCGACGAGTGAGTCTGTGAGTCCGAGCGCGCAGACGATCTCTGTGGCCGAAGGCAGAAGCGAGACGATGCGCGGTGTGTGGTTGCTCATCAAAAGTTGACCTTCCTGTTTGTGTGCCGTTTGACTTTCTCATGAGAGGTTCGCGCGTGAGCGTCGCCGCTGTCAAGAATGTCTCACGCGCGCCGCGGGCTTTTCCCTTTGCGCGCCGCTCGCGCTACAATCGCGCAATCAACCGTTTGCTTAAACACGAACCGGAAGGGGAGGCTCCATGCGATGCAGGACAAACCGACGAATCTACCGGCGACGCAGCCCGGCGGCGAACCGCTCAAACCTTACATGGAAGCGGTCGTCGAACGACGCGCGACCACGCAGTTTTTGCCGGATGAGGTGCCGGAAGAGACTCTGAACGCGATCCTGCAACTCGGAGCGCAAGCGCCTTCCGGCTACAATCTACAGCCGTGGCGTTTCATCGTCGTGCGCGGCGAGGAGAACCGGAAGAAGTTGCAGGCGGTGGCTTATAATCAACCGAAGGTGGGGCAAGCGCCCGTCGTCGTCATCGCGCTCGGCATGAAAGAGGAGTGGAAGCGGACGGCGGAGGAAGTTTTCAAAGACGGCGCGGCGCGCGGCGCAGGGAGTCCCGACACTTGGCGGCAATATATGGAGGGCGCGCTCGGCTTTCTCTCGCAGATGCCGATGGACGTGTGGGTGAATCGCCACACGATGATCGCCTTCACGGCCTTGATGTACGCGGCGGAAGCCTACGGGTTCGACACCGCGCCGATGGAAGGCTTCGACGCGGCGGGCGTCAGACGCGAGTTCGGCATTCCCGAAGAGGCCGAAGTGGTCGCGCTCCTCGCCATCGGGCGCGCGAAACAGCCGGACAAAGTTTATCCCGGTCGCTTCCCGCTCGAACGCATCGTCTTCAGCGAGCGTTACGGCGAAGCGTGGGGGAGCAAGTAAAGCGTCAGTTGTCCGTGGTCAGTTGTCCGTTGCAGGTGGCTTTCCAAAGGAGTGGCTAAAGATTGAATTGCTCAGCCAACCACAGACAAGAACCACGGACAACTGACTACAGACCACGGACAGCTTTTCGTTTTCGGAGTTGAGTTTATGACGGCACAGCAGCAACAGCAGGAGGAAGCGGCGCGTTTTGGCGGGGTGGTGGATCATATCGCGGTGCGCTGCGAGGATTTGCGGCGCGACGTGCGCGAGTATGAGCGCATAGGGTTTCGCGTGGAGACGATGTACGAAGACTGGGCGATGATGCGCGACGGGCGCGGCTTCGGCATCGCGCTCCTGCCGCCCGACTCGAAGCACCCGCCGCACATGGGATTGCGAGTCGAGACGCGCGAAGAACTCGAACAGGCCGCCGCGCGCGAAGGCCGCCCGCTCAAAGAACACCGCGACCGCACCGTCTCCTTCTACACGAAAGGCGTCGGCGGGCAGGTCATCGAAGTGATCTATTATCCGCCGGATTATGGAAGTTAGTTTCAGGTTTCAGGTTTCGGGTTTTAAGTTAAAAACCGGGAAACCTTCTGACCTGAAACTTGAAACCTGAAACCCGAAACTATGGTTTTACTATTTCTCGAATCGCTCGGCACGACGGAATTGCTCGTCATTCTGCTGGTCGCGCTCGTCTTGTTCGGGCCGCGCAAGTTGCCGGAGATGACGCGCAAGTTCGGCAAGAGTTTGAACGAGTTCAAACGCGCGTCGGACGATTTCAAGCGGACGTGGGAGCGCGAGGTGGCTATGGAGAGCGTGGAGCGCGAGGCCGCCATTGACCGCGCGATGGTGGCGGAACCGCAAACGGAGAACTTTGCAGCGACGGAAGCGAGCATCGGCGGAACGCGCGCCGCAGACACAGCAAACGCGCGCGACATCACGGAAGCCGCCGTCGCACCCGTGCAGGGCGCAAACGTCGCGCGCGGCGCACACGTCGAAACGCCCGCTCACGTCGCAGTTAACGCCGACGAACCGGAGACAGAAGCAGCGGAGCAGCAGCCTTCGCGCAAGACCGATTGGCTGTGAGACAGTAGAAATTTATCAACCAGCGCAGACTCTTCAACAGTAGCCCGCCCGAATTGCAATGGCATCCACACTCATAGACGGCGACACAGACGGCGACGCGCAAGACGGGCGGCTCGGCGGCCAGATGTCCTTCCTCGACCATCTGGACGAACTGCGACGCCGCCTCGTCCGCTCGATCATCTTCGTCTTCATAGCCTTCATGGGCTGCTGGTTCGTCTCCGATTACATCTACAATTTTCTCGCGCGCCCCGTGCGCGTCGCGCTCGCCGACGCGCAACGCCGCCAACTCCCGCTCGGCGGACTCACCGGCAACGAAGCGGCGCTCCCGCTCAGTTCCGCTAAAGAAGGCGACACGGGGCGCTACGTCTTCGCCGACACGACGAAGCTCGGCGCGAGCGTGATTCCTGTGGGCGCGTCCGTCGCGGCGCGCGTCGCGCGCGATGCGCAAGGCCAACTCGGACTCTTCACC
>DASYMM010000444.1:0-2717 GCA_036009085.1 Pyrinomonadaceae bacterium
CCGCGTGTCTCTGCGGTTTGGCTCTGCGTCTCTGCGTTGAGTGATTTCTCCAAACACACGACCAAACCGACCTCAAACAACCTTTGCAAAACACGCACAGTTTCGTTACATGGATCGGTTAATCAAACTGCATGAGCACAAACTTCGTCGAACCTCTGGAACAGATGGCGACCGATCTTCTAGATAATCTCGCGGACGCGCTCGTCGGCAAGGCTTCCAGCTTGCGCGACGGCACGGAGCACGCGGGCGTCGAACTGCCGCGCGATCTCTACGCGCACGGGGAAGCGCAGACCGAGTGGTGGTATTACACCGGCCACATGCAGACGGCGTCGGGTCGTCGCTTCGGTTTCGAGTTCGTCTTCTTCAAACGTCGCACAGACCTCGACCGCTTCGGCGTCGTGCCCTTGCGTCTCATCGCCAACCCGCTCTACCTCGCACACTTCGCCGTCACGGACGAGACGCGCACGCGTTTTCGTTACGAGCACCGCAAGAGCGCGAACACCCCCTTCGACCCGCCCGCGACGATGAGCGAGAATCGTTACTACTTGAAGCTCGGCGACTGGACTGTGCGCGAGGCTCACGGGCTGCATCTCCTGCGCGCCACGCTCGGCGACGATCTCATCTTTGAAGTCGCCCTGCGCCCCTCGAAGCCCGCCGCGCTCAACGGGCACGCGGGCGTCGGCGTCAGTTTCAAAGACGAGGGCGAGGCGTCGCGTTATTTTTCTTTCACGCGGATGGAGGCCGTGGGCGACATCACGTGGCACGGCGAGACGGAACGCGCGACGGGCGCGGCGTGGATGGACAGGGAGTTCGGCACGTGGCGCACTACGAGCAAGCAGAAGGGATGGGATTGGTTCAGCCTGCAACTCTCGACCGGCGCGGAGTTGATGGTCTATCACATACGCGACGCGGCGGGGCGGCCTTCCGAGTTTTCGAGCGGGACGTTTGTAGACGCCGAAGGGCGCGCCACACATCTCACGCGCGCAGACTTCGTGCTCACGCCGCTCGCCCGTTGGAAGAGTCCGCACACGGGCGCGACCTATCCGATCAAATGGCGTCTGCGCGTGGAGCGATTCGGCATTGATGTCGAAGTGACGCCCGTGATGGAGGATCAGGAACTCGACACGCGCGGGACGACGATGATCGTCTACTGGGAGGGCGCGTGCACGGTTCGAGGAAGGTACGGAGACGTGGAGACGGAGGGGCGCGCGTATGTCGAACTCGTCGGCTACGACCGCTCGCACGAGCAGCCGTCGATCACCACGTTTCTCTTCGGCGGCGCGCTCGACCGGCGCTGGCGCAGCATCTTCGGATAGACGCAAAATACCGGAAATCGTGCACCCGATGTTCTATTTGGCAACGCGGCGGGTGCGTGCGCGCCTCGTCACGGCACGCACGGCAAGCGGCGCGGCTTGCGTTATCAACAGTTAAAGGGCGCGTCGGCGGAAATCGTGCGGGGCGCGCCAAGTGGCATGGTGGTTGCCGTTCTTTTCCCACGTCAGTCTTAATTCAAACTCTCTCCGAGCGGCGCACCGGCAGCCGTAAAAACGCAAGTGCCGTAGTTTTCACGAAACCGAACTGGAAAAGGAAAGGGTTGAAAGATGAAAAAGTTTCTTCTTCTCGGCGTCATCGCATTACTGTTGGGAGGCTCGACCGAGGCTAACGCGCAATGGCGCAGGGGCAACCGCTCTGGACGGATCACGCGCGAAGAGGCGCAGCAGATTCGCGCGCGCCAGCAGCAGATTCGCAACGAGCGTCGCACCTACCGCTCGGACGGCGTAGTCACGCGCGCAGAGCGACGCGATCTTCGCCGCGACCGCCGCGAACAGTCTCGCTACATCCGCAGCCAACGCCGCGATAACGACCGCCGCGACAACAACTGGTGGCGCAACAATAACAACAACGACCGCAGACGCGGCGACGGTTACTATCGCCGTGGCGCGGGTTCGAGCACACATCCCGTCTTCGGAGATAACAACCGCCGACGCGGACGTGGCCGCAACTAACCTCTAAACCAAACAACAAAACCTTCCCGACTGCGAAGCCCGCGCCGTTTGAACGTGTGCGGGCTTCGTTCATTTAACGCTCTGCGTCCAGCGTTATTTGGAATCGAGCAGGAGCCAGAAGTAGGGCAGGACTTCCGTGTAGAGCCTTCCGGTGCGCCCCCACATGCGGTTGCGGTGGTCGCCGTTGTACTCCTCGAAAGTGTGTTCGATGCCGAGTTCCGTGAGTTTGCGTGCGAAGGCGCGCGTCGTGGGCGGGATGTGCGTGAACTCGTCTTCCCATCCGGTGTCGAAGCGCAGGCCGCGCAGGCGCAGGAGGTTTGCTTTGTACTTTGCGGCCATGTGCAGCGGCATGTTCTCCGTCCATTTGCTGTAGGCCGGTTCGTCGGGCTGTAGTTTTCCGTCAACCAATTTATAAGGCAGGTCTGCGTAGAACGGGGCGCGGGCAGGGTTGGGCGAAAAGGCTTGCGCGACGCACAGGCCGCCGACCGAATAGATGCCGCCGCGAAAAACTTCTTCGAGCGTCGTCAGCTTGAACAGCGCGGCGAACGCGGGGTTCTCAATCGAAACGTCCTGCCCCCAACCGAGCACCGCCGGGTTCATCGCATAGACGACGCTGAACACTTCGGGGTGCCGCATCCCGACTTTGATCGCGCCGTGCCCGCCCATCGAATGCCCCGCCAGCCCTCGACTTTCCGGGCGTGCCAGCGTGCG
>DASYMM010000445.1:0-22803 GCA_036009085.1 Pyrinomonadaceae bacterium
AGGAGCAGAGCCGCAGCCGCCGCGACGAGCAGGGCGAGCGCGAGCACGACGAACGCGCTCCGGCTCAAACCCGCCGCGGCGTGCGTGTAATTCCCGGCGACGGCCACGGAGAGATCGCTGCCCGCGACGGGTTTGTAGGCAGCAAACCAGCGCGCGCCGTCGGCAGGCACGGTGTAGAAATCCGCGCCGCTCGCGCCCGCACGCATCGCCCGCGCGAGCGTGTCGAAGTAAGGCATCGCCGCGCCGACGGGTTGATACTTGAGCGCGTGGTTCGTGTGATAGACGACTTGCCCCGCGTTGTCTAAAACGACCAGCAGGCGCGTGGGTTTTCCCGCGTTGCTCTCGCGCGTGGCAAAAGCGGGAGCGGAAGACTGCGACGACGTGGCCGCCACGGCGTTGAGATCGCTTCCGGCCTTTTGCAACAGCACGTCGAGTTTCAGTTCGGCGACGAGCGCGAAGCGCGGCGCGCGTTCCTGCTCGACGGAGAAGACCGGCACGGTGTAGGCGATGCAGGGCGTGCCGCTCGATGCGCTCGTCACGTTGGAGCGCAGGGAGCGTTGGTCTGAGGCCGTCCAGATGCGTTCGTCGAGGCGGAGTTGGCCGGGCAGCAGGTCGCCCGTCTTGATGCGCGGCGCGGCGTCGCTGCCCGTGGGCGCTTCGATGCGGACGGGCGGGCGCGCGTCCTGCGGCGCGCTCACAATGGTAATCGCGGAATAGTAGTCTCGATTGTGCGAGATGAAATCGGCGACGGCGGCCTCCGTCGCGCCCTGCGGCGAGTTCGCGGGAGACGCGCCCGACGCTGTTGCTCCGGCGGCGATGGCGCGCGGAGCGTTTCCGGCGTCTGCCGGAGATTTTGGCGAAGAAGAAGAACTGCGCACGGAGGCGCGCACCGCGTCGCCTTGCGCCAGTTGATTCAAGTCAAGTTCGCGTTCGCGCAGAGACGCTTCCACTTCGGCGGCGATGCGCGCAGTCTTCGCTTCCACCTCCTCGCGCAACATGCCTTCGACGGCGTTCAGGCTGTTGCGATAAAACAGGCCGCCGACGAGCAGCACCGGCGCGAGGCTGCCGACGATAAAGACGATCAGGATTTTGGCGCGGAGATTCACGTTAAGTTTGCCAAGCGGCGTAGCGCGAATGAGGACGCCGGGAGACGGATGTGCGCGGACGGTGGTGTCGCGCCCGAGATGCTAACGCGGAGACAACAAACTGTCAAAAATTTTTCGACCTGCAAACACGAAACCACGAAAGGACACGAAACCACACTAAAATTGTTTCGTGTCCTTTCGTGTGATTCCGTGGTTTCTCTCTTTGGCTTTGCTGCGCCCGGCGGCTTCGTACTCTTCGCGCGTGAGGGCGTAGCGGACGACGCGTTGCGCCGAGCCGTCGCCTCAGACAGCTTTGCTTTCGCACCAGCTCACGAACCCGCGCCCGAACACCAGCCCTGCGACGATGAAGGCGACGGCGAACAAAGAGATTTCACTCCAACCGAAGAACACGTTGCCCGCGAGCAACCCCGCGAGCAAGACGACGAACGCGGGCGTGTTCAGCACGAACGCGGGCGTGAGCACGAACAGGCGCGCGGGCGCGCAACTCTTTCGCTTTCGTCTGAGCCACAGCAGCCCCGGCACGTAGAGCAACACGCACATCAGGAGCGCGGGCACGAGCATCAACGGGATGAAACTCAACACGTCAACCGTGTCAACGTCGCCGCCATAAAAAGCGTAGGCCGTGATGAACAGCAGCACGATGCCCGCGGCGGTGCCCGCGAGGCTGGCGAAGATTGAGAGCAGGATTAGTTTCAAGGGATGCGCCTCCCGCAAGTCGTATTTTAATCGAGCCTTGAAATACAGAACGTGCGAGAGTCGCGTTCTATTACACGCGTGATTACACGCGCGTGCGCCCGAACTCCGCGAGGAGCGGCGCGAGGCGTTCGATGATGAGCGGGTGCGCCGCGCCGTTCGCGGCGACGAGGCCGTTGCGATTCTGCACGTCCTCCGTGTTGTAGCGGAGAGGCGCGCCCCAGAGGTCTGTCAGTCGGCCTCCGGCTTCGCTGAGGACGGCTTCGGGCGCGCAGGTGTCCCAGTGTTTCGTGCGCGGCGAGAGGTGCACGTAGAGGTCGCATTGCCGCTCGACGATCAACCCGGTCTTGATGCCGACCGAGCCGCGCCTGATCTCTTCACGCAAGTCGAGCGCGCGCATCACCGCCGCCATGCGCGGGCTGTGATGATTGCGGCTCGCCGCCAGACGCATGCGCGCAAACTCCGTCTCGGTGGAGACGCACAGGCGTTCCGGCGCAGGCGTCTCCGGCCTTACGACCCACGCGCCCGCGCCGCGCGCTGCGTAGTGCAGCACGCCGGGCACGGGTTGATAGACGACGCCGAGCGCGCTCTCGCCGTCTATCGCCAGTCCGATCTGGACGGCGAAGTCGCCGTTGCCCTCGATGAAACCTTTCGTGCCGTCGAGCGGGTCAATGATCCAGACGCGCGGGAGAGCGAGACGGCGCACCGTGTCGAGCGTCTCTTCGGAGAGCAAACCGTCTGCGGGAAACTCACGCTGCAAGCCTGCGACGATCACGTCGTTGGCGGCGTGATCGGCCTGCGTCACGGGGTCTTCGTTTTCGCTCTTGTGGACGATGTGGAGCGTGCCGCCGTAGTGTTCGAGCGCAGCCGCGCCCGCCGCACGCGCGAGCGAGATCGCCACGCTCAGTTCGCGTTCAAGAAGATTGCCCGTCGTAGTTTCTGTCTGTGCCTGCTCGGTCAGTTTACTTCTCTCCCTCGCTTATCTTTTATTCAATCTCTTTTCTTTCGATAGCTTGCGCGGCCTCGCGGATGATGTCGAGCGTTGCTTCGATGTCGCGTCGCGTCGTGCGAAAGTTGATGATGCAGGCGCGCAGGGCGAACTTGCCGCGCAAGGCGGCGTTTGAGACGTAAGCGCGCCCGCCACGTTGCACCGCGCGCAGGATGCGTTCGTTCAACTCGTTCAACTCCCCTTCAATCTTCGTGCGCTCATCTTCGTTCGTCGTCTGTGACAACCGACGCCGCGCGTCCGGCGGCACGTAACGAAAACAACAGATGCTCAGTTCGACGGGCGCGAGCGGCTCGAAGTCTTCGGCCGCTTCGACCAATGCGCCGAAGTAGGCTGCGAGCGCGTTGTCCTCGGCGATTGAGGCGGCGATGCGCGGCGCGCCGTAGTAACGCAAGAGCATCCAGATTTTCAACGCGCGGAAACGGCGCGACAACTCCACGCCGTAGTCGAAGAAAGCGAACGACTCCTGCTCCGTGTCTTCAAAAATCTTGATGTAGTCGGCTTCGCTGCCCGCCCACGCCGCGCGCACGCCCGCCGCATCGCGAAAGAGCAGGCAGCCGCAATCAACCGGCGTGTAGAGCCATTTGTGCGGGTCGAGCGCGACGGAATCGGCGAGGCTCAGCCCGGCAAAACGCGCGCGCTTCGACTCGTCCGCCGCCGCGAGCGCGCCGTATGCGCCGTCAACGTGGAACCAGAGTTTGTGTTCGCGCGCCACGCTGGCTATCTCCGCGAGTGGATCAATCGCGCCCGTGTTGACCGTGCCCGCGCTCGCCACCACGCAGCACGGCTCGAAGCCGCCCTGCGCGTCGCGCTCGACCGCAGCGCGCAGACGCCGCACGTCCATGCGAAAATTCGCGTCCGTCTCGACGACGCGCACCTGCTCGCGCCCGAATCCGAGGATGTCCGCCGCTTTCGCAACGGACATGTGCGCCTGATCCGAGACGTAGATCGTCGCCGGTCGCCGTGCGCGCCACAAACCCTTCTGCGAAACGTCAACGCCGCTTGGCGATATGTCAACGCCGCCTTGCGAGCTATCCGTGCCGCGCGTCGTTGCGCCATCGTCAACGTCAAATGTTGCGCGGGCTTTGGTGCGGTGCGCGACGTAGAGCGCGTTCAAGTTTGCCATCGAGCCGCCGCTCGTCAGCAACCCGCTCGCGCCCTCGGCAGGCGTGTAGCCCGCGAGCGCGGCGAGCCAGCCGACGACCGTGTGTTCCACGTGCGTCGCCGACGGAGCGGAACGCCACGCGGGGACGTTCTGGTTGAGCGCGGACGCGATGAGGTCTGCGAACGCGCCGACGGGCGTGGCGGGCGAAGCGACGTAGCCGAAGAAGCGCGGGTGCCCGCTGTGGCGACTGCCCTCGAAGATGCGCCGGCAATCGGCGAACAGCGCGTCGAGCGACTCGGGTTCGGCGGGCAGCGGCGCGTCGAACTGCGCGGCCAGATCGCGCGCGCTCGTGTGCGTCAAGACGGGCGATTCAGAGACGCGCCGGAAGTAGTCCGACACCAACTCGACGGCACGCCCCGCGAGTTCGCGCAACGCTTCATCCGAGATGTCGAGCGACGAGGCGCGTGCGTCGTCGTGCGTCTTGATATTCTCTCTCGTGTCGCTCATGTAAATATTTAAAGCATTCACCGCAGAGACGCAGAGCGGAGCGCAGAGTTGACGCAGAGAGTTGAATTTCTTTGCGTGAACTCTGCGGCTTGGCTCCGCGTCTCTGCGGTGAATGTCTTACTCATAGCTGCTTAGATACTCCAAACCCTAGCACACCGCCCACGCTTCCCTGAAATATTCTTGCCCCGCCCCGCCCCCAACACTTATATTCTCCGCACACAAACACAGTGACGAGTGACAAGTTAAAAAACAGAACTTGTCTTTAACTCGTCACTCGTCACTTGTCACCTGTCACTGTTTTCGGAGGTTTGAGAAGATGTCCATTGAAGGCCACGCCACGCTTGAGGGAACGACGCGCTATCGGGAGCGTTTGCAGCGGGAGACGATTGCCGCGAACCATTTCCGGCTCGAACAGAATCTCTGGCTCTCTTCGCTCGGCATCGGCACGTATCTCGGCAAGCCCGACGCCGCGACGGATGCGCGTTACACGGAAGCCGTCGCGCGCGCCGTCGCGCTCGGCGTGAACGTCGTTGACACGGCGGCCAACTATCGTTTCCAGCGCAGCGAGCGTTCCATCGGCGCGGCCTTGCAGACGTTAATCGAAAACGGCGACGCTCCTCTCGCGCGCGACGAGATCGTCATCTGCACGAAGGGCGGCTACATTCCTTTCGACGGCGAGCCGCCGGGCGGGCAGGAAGGCGTGCGCCGCTACATCGAAGACACTTTCATCAAGCCGGGCATCGCCAACGCCGCAGACATCGCGGGCGGCAGCCATTGCATGACGCCGAAATACCTCGCGCATCAAATCGACCAATCGCTCCGCAACATGCACCTCTCCGCGATTGACGTGTATTACATCCACAATCCCGAATCGCAACTCGGCACGGTCTCGCGCGCTGAGTTTGAGACGCGCCTGCGCGCGGCCTTCGAGGAGTTGGAGCGCGCCGTAGCCGGTGGCAAGATTAAAAACTACGGCGTGGCGACTTGGAACGGCTTTCGCGTCGCGCCGGACGCGAAAGGGTTTCATTCGCTCGAACGCATGTTGGAACTCGCGCGCGAGGCGGGCGGCGAGCGACATCATTTTCGTTTCATCCAACTGCCGTTCAATCTCGCGATGCCCGAAGCTCTCACCGTGTCGAACCAAACTTTTCAGGGCGCGGAAGTTTCGCTGCTCGAAGCGGCGCGCGCGCTCGAAGTGACGGTCGTGGCGAGCGCGTCCATCCTGCAAGGCAAAGTGGCGCACGATCTCTCGCCTGAGATACGCGAACCGCTCGGCTCGCTCGCCTCCGACGCGCTCACGGCGATCCAGTTCACGCGCTCCACGCCCGGCATCACGACCGCCCTCGTCGGCATGAGCCACCTCGCGCACGTCGAAGAAAATCTCCAACTCGCGCGCATCGAACCCGCGCGCCCCGAACAATATCAACAGTTGTTTTCGATGGGCGCGGAATAAACGTCTGACTTAAAGAGTACGAATCTAAAAACAGAGGCGAACGACGCGATGACGGAAGAAACGTTGACCGAAGAAACAATGGCCGGGGAGACACTGACCGAACCGGAGTTGAAATCTTTCGCAGACTTCTGGCCTTACTATCTGGCCGAGCACAGCCACGAAGGCACGCGTCTGCTGCACGCGGCGGGCACGATCACGAGCACAGGCTTGGCCGTCGCACTCGTCGCCACGGGTCGCTGGCGTTGGCTGCCCGCCGCGCTCGCCACGGGCTACGCCGCGGCGTGGGTCAGCCACTTCTTCATCGAGCACAACCGTCCCGCCACCTTCAAGCACCCGCTCTGGTCTTTCGCCGCCGACTACAAGATGGTTGCGTTGATGCTAACGCGGAAAATGAAGGGATGAAGGATGAGGGATGAATCAGCAGAAGCACTCACACGCTTGAATGCTTTCTCTGATTCATCCTTCATCCTTCATCCCTTACTTCGCCGGTGGCGGCGGGATGCGCGCGGCCTCTTCGGGGGTGCGTGCGCGGCGGCGTGCGAGTTCGAGTTTGAGGCTCTCTTCGCCGCGCCGCATGGCGTATTGATGGTTGGAGGCGAGGAGCGGGCGCAGCAGTAGCGAGAGGGCGCGCACGATTGGCTTGCGTGCGCGCACCTTCCAGTCGTAGTTAATGTCTACGAGCAGGCCGTCTTGCTTGAACGTCCAGATGCCGCGCCCGTTCAAGTCGCCGATGGCTTCGAGCGTCGAGCCGTAAGGGTAGCGCGATTCCGTGACGCGAAATTGCCAGCGCAGGCTGTAAGGCAGATAACCCTTCGTTTGCAGGCTCACTAATTTTCCGACGCCGTTCGCGTCGCCCTCTTCCAACACCTGCACGTCCAGATAAGTCGCAGGCCACCAACGACGCAAACTCTCCACGTCCTTCAACACGTCGGAAACTTCCTCGCAAGTCCCCTCGACACGCCAGCGCGAGATGAAATGATATTCGGAAATTGACATAAGAATTTTCTCTCTAACCCACACGACTCGCGTTACGACTCGCCCACTCCAACCCGGCGGGCAACTGCGCGGCGGCGAATTCCAGATGAACGACCCGCCGGTGCTGCTGCGGTCTGCGCGAAGCGGAAGACGCGTGCAGGAGCAGCGGCTTCATCAACAGCGCGCCGCCGCGCGGCACGAGGCACGAAATCGCCTCCCCACGGTTCTGCGCCCGCGCGATCAACTCCGCGCGCGTCTCCGCGCTCAGGCGGCCTCTCGCATGCGAACCGGGAATAACTCTCAAAGGCCCGTTCGCTTCGTCGCTCGTGTCAAGGTGCAGCCGGAGCGACAACATGCGCTCCAAAATTTCGACGGGCGGTTGCACGTGCATCACGCCCGCCTTCTCCGACCACGCGCCGAAGCCTTCCGCGTCGCGTCGCGCGCGCACCGCAATCGAGAGGTCTTGATGCCAGGCCACTTTCCAGTTCGCTTCGGGCGTCTTGTCGAAGAGGATACTACGAACGACGAAACACGACGCGCCCAACACTTCCTCCACGAGCGGACGCACACGAGACGCACGAATTACCTCGCACGCTTCCGGCACGGCGTCGAGCAGATTGCGGACGGCATAGACGCTCCCGCGCCGTCGTGCGTCGGCCGTGTGCTCCGCCCGCTTCAAGGCCGCGAGCAGACGGGAAATCTCCCGCTCCTCAATCACGTCCGGCACGACGGCGAACCCGTCACGTTCGACCGCCCCGGCAAATTCGCTAACTTCGCCAATTTCGCCGATTTCGACTGGCTCGCTCATAAGTCTTCGAGTCTCTACCCGCCGTCGGCCTTCGCCGCGCCGCGTTGTTTCTGTTGATAGAGAAACGAGACGGCGAGCAGGATCGCGCCGAGCACGAGGAAGGAGACGATGCGATAAAACTTTTCGAGCGCGGCCAGATCGAGGAAGAAGACTTTGAAGGCCGTCGCCGTCA
Organism: Pyrinomonadaceae bacterium; assembly: GCA_036009085.1. Taxonomy (GTDB): domain Bacteria; phylum Acidobacteriota; class Blastocatellia; order Pyrinomonadales; family Pyrinomonadaceae; genus JAIVJZ01. The sequence continues at coordinate 7,826 of DASYMM010000445.1, forward strand.
GCAGCACCAAGGCCATGATGCGCAGGAGGCGATTTTTGCGCGTGTGTCCGTAGAGCAGCATCGCGCCGCCGTAGAGCGTCCAGATGAGCGAGAGTGAAAGCCCTTGCGCCAGTCGCAGGTCGCGCAGGCGCGGGTCGGCGTAAGAGATGTTGGGAGTCTCCGGGTCAAAGTTGTTGAGCGTGATGGCCTGGAATCGCTTGTCGAAGTAGCCGGTGGCTTCGAGGCTGAGCGCGATGATGGCATAGAGATTCGCCGCGACGGTGATTGCGGTGAGCACGATGCGCCGCTCGCGTTCGTCAATTTCGTTTGCGTGCACGTAGAGACGCGCGGCGTACCAGAGCGCGGCGACATAGGCGACGAAGGCGGCGAAGGTTTGATTGAAAAGCGGCAGATGCCACGCGGCGTTATAGAAGCGCGCATCGGCGGTGAGGAGTTTCGCGCCCGTCACACAGAGCCACGCGAGCGCGCCGTAGCGCAGGACGGGCAAGTTGCGCTTCGCGCCGACGATCAGCACGGCGAGCGCGTAGAAAGCCCACAGCAAGGTGAGCGTGAACTGGCGCGCGTTCTCTATTGACCTGTAAACGTCGTAATAACCTTCGCGGTTGTCAACAAGCGCGAGGCGCGCGTTGAAGTAGTCGTTCGCGTCGAGGCTGAGTAGAGTCAACGCCATCACGTTCGCGGCGAGGACGAGGACTGCGCTGACGATCTCGCGTTCGTCATGGTCAACCCGTTCGCCTTCGCGCCGGTAGAGCCAGAACGCCCCGCCGAGCGCGGCGACGAGCGCGGCGGCGGAGACGGCGCGACGGTTGAGGAGCGGCACAAACGCTTCGTTCGCATGGTAGGCGAAATCAACCATGTCGGACGCAACCCAGTGCATGATGGCGAAGGCGAAGACGGGGAGCGCGGCGTAGCGCGGCGCGTCGGTGTCTGCGCGCAGGCCGATCCAGGTGAGCATCAAGCCTTCCATCGCCCACGCGATTGTCACCCAATGCTGATCGAATTGGATGGCGACGGCGATGGTGAAGAAGGTGACGGCTGCGCCGACGTAAGAGAATGTGAGCAACTTGTCGGCGCGGTGTCGCTGGTAAGTGAAATAGAAGAGCAGGACGTAGAAGCCTGACCACAGGAGCGCGTAGCCGCCGAGGATCGGGTGATGATCTCGCTCAAGGAGCGCGTAGCTCGCGGCGAAGAAGAGCGTCGCGTTCGAGATGATGAGCGAGATGTCGAACCAGCGCGCGGGTCGCTGCTTGATGACGTTGTAGACGACGCCGAGCGCGTTAAACATGAGGAAGAAGAGCGTCAGGAAGAAGAGCGTCGGCCAGAGTTTCGTCCGGTCGTACCAGGCGAGCCACCAGCCTGCGAACATCAGGACGGTGGCGACGAAGGCCATGTGATTGAGGCTGCGCCAGCGTTTGAAGTAAGCGAGGGCGAGCACGCCGGAATTGAGGAGCGCGATGTAGCTGAAGAGTCCGAGTTGATTGTCCACGCCGGTCGAGAGCATCACGGGCGTCATAAAGCCGCCGATGAGTCCGAGCACGGCGATGGCGTAAGCGTGGTAGCGCGCGGCGAGCAAGACGGCTGTGGTCGTCACCGCGATCATCAAGAGGAACGCGGGGAGCACGCCGACGAGATCGTAGAAGACGCGCGCGGCATAGACGGTGAGATACAAAATCAGGATGCCGCCGCCCGAAAGGACGTAGGCGTAACTTTTGTAGCCGCGCGCGCGGAGGCGTTCGGCGAAGGCGAGGATGCCGCAACCCGCCGCGCCGCCTAAGAGCACGCGCCCGCGCGGCCCGATCCATTCGTTCTCGAAAGCGTACTTGAGGAAGAACCCGACCGTTAGCGTGACGGCGATGATGCCGAGCCAGTTGAAGAGACTGCCGCCGATGAGTTGTTCCAGATCGCGCCGCGCGGGCAAGATGCCCGACGACTCCGGCGTCTCAGCCATCTGCGCGTTCGAGGCGTTCGCCTGTTGCCAGTTCGCTCCGGCGCGCGGCGTCGAAGCGAAAGGCGCGGCGTCTGCGTGCGGAGCGGCGTCGCGGTTTCCGGCGGCGTCGCGGTTTTCGTTCGCGTGGAAGTTTTCGCGCGCCTCTGTGCCGCCCTGCGCCTCGCCTGTCTGTGGCGCGCTTGAGGCGTTGGCCGCGCCTTGCGCGAAGGGGCGCGTCTTCGTCGTGTAATCTACGAAGCCGAACCGCTGCTCGATGGCGCGCAGGCGCGCGGACTGTTCGCCGAAGGCGCGTTCGAGTTGTTCGAGGCGCGCGAGCACCTGCCCGTTCGCGTCGGCTGCGCCGCCGTTGCCGCTGCCGCTGCTGCTGTCGCCGCTGCGACGGTCTGAGGCGTCTGCTGCTTGCGAGTGTTCGTCTTCAGCCATAAAAGCTCCGCGCCGGAGTTGGGAATAAGAGACCGGGAACAGTTACATCAAGCAAAGGCGGAAAAGGCGAAACCGCGAACTCACACGAAGCCACACTAAAATTGTTTCGTGCTGTTTCGTGTTATTTCGTGGTTCATCTCTTTCGCTGCGCTACGTGCACGGCATTCGATCAGATTGTATTACTTGTCGGTTCGGCTGGCATCACCACCGCCGTTGCGCCGCTCGCGGCGGCCTCTTCGCCGAGCGCGATCATCTCTTCGCGCAGACGCTTGCGCTCCACCAGCAGTTCTTTGAAAAACCAGCGACGCGTCAGGTAGAAGCGGATGGCGCGCGCGCCGCCGATGAAGCCGTCGAGTCGTTCAAAAAACAGGAGCGCGACGGCGGCGGAGACGGGGCCGAGAAAAAGTCCGAGCAGGATGCCCGGCCAACCGAGCGGGTAGAAGAGGACGGCGGCCAGCGCGCCCCACGTTAACGGAAACAGGAGCATCGCGGCGACGAGTTTGATCGTGGAGACGACATCGTCGTCGCGCCTGGCGACGGCGACGGCGATGAAGCCCGCGAGTTTGTAGGCCGGATAGTGCGCGACGATGCCGAAGAGCGCGAGGGGAAACCAGTAGAGCACGGGCAAGACGCGCGTGAAGAAATAGCGCGCGACTTGACGGGGCGAGGCGGCGGGCGCAGACAAATCTTCGTGGTCAACTCCGGCCTGACGTAGTTGTTCTTCGTAGCGTTGGATGCGCGCCTGTAGCTCTGCGAGACGTTCGGGCGAACGCTCGAAGTGGAAGGCGTAGCCCGCGAGGAAGCGACGTTGTAGTTCGACTTCGCGGGCGAGGCTTGGCGCGTCCGAGCGCAAGTCGCCGTCTTCGTCCGACGCTGCGGCGGCGGAGAAGATGCGTTCGGCGCGTTTGGTGATGGCGAGCGCCTGTTCGTGTTCGGCGTTTAAAGTCACTTCATGGAGGGCGCGTTCGATGCGCGCGGAGAGCGCGCGGACGGCTTCGGTGGGCGGCTCGCCCTGCGCGTCGAGCGCGACGTGTTCGACGCGGACGGGTTCGCCGAAGCGCAGGAGAGCCGCGCTGCGAAAGGCCGTCTTTGAAGTGTAATAAAGACCGGCGGGGATGATCTTGAGTTCAAGCCCGGCGTCTTCGGCGACGACTCCGAGCGCGATGCGCGCCGCGCCCGTCTTCAAGGGGCGCAGTTTGGTGTCGCTGTGCGAGACGCCTTCGGGACAGATGGCGAGCGTGCCGCCGCGTCTGAGCAGGTTGCGTGCGCGCGTGAAAGTCTCCTGATTGCGCGACACGTCCGAGCCTTCGTCCTGTCGGCGATAGACCGGGATGGCTTCGAGCACGCGCGCGACCCAGCCGATGACGGGCATCTTGAAGATCGGAGCCTTGGCGAGGAACGAGACGCGGCGCGGCGCGTAGCACAGCAGGAAGACCGGATCGACGAGCGCGTTCGGATGATTGAGGACGAAGATGGTCGCGCCCTCGCGCGAGACGTGCCGCAAGCCGTTCACTTCGATGCGCCGGAAGAAGACGCGCAGCGCAAGCGTCAGAATTGCGACCAACATTCGCCTGACCACTGTTAGCACACCTCCTTTTGCCGCCGCACGAAACACCGGATTCGACGCTTCGACGCGCCTTGCCGCCAGCGCGCTCTGTGGCTGGCAAGGCGAAATATAGAACAAGCGACGAAGGCGCGGCTAGAGATTTGTGCGACTTCGCGAAGTGTCACACGCCGGGCGGGCGCGTGCCTGCCGGTAGATGGTGCCGTCTGCTCACTGCCCGGATTGCCGGACTGCCTGCCGAGTTCCATCAAACACGCAGGCATCAAGCGCGCGTCAAGAAACTGTTTGATAAAGCCCCGAAGGGGCGCGAGGCGATAGCCCGGCGCACCGCGCCGGATTCAAGGAGTCGCCCTTGAGACGAAGCCCTGAAAGGGCGGAATAACTTATCTCGCCCTGTCAGGGCTTGGCTTAACAACGACGCGATTCCTGTGGCGTTGCCACAGGCTCTTGCATGTCGCCCCTTCGGGGCTTGAGACGCCGCCAACTCCCGTCTACGGCACAGGCGTAAAGCCCGTCAACGGATTACCGTAGAAGGCGTCGGTCTTCCATGCCGCCTTATCCCACGTGCCGTCCTGGTCTCCGATGATCTGGACGGGGACGATGAGGCGGTCGGTGCCGAGCTTGTTGCCGGCGGCGAGGCTGTTGTCGAGCTTGCCGCCGGCCGGGACGGTGAACTTGACGGAGCGCGCCAGCTTGTTGTTCCAGAGCACCTTCAACTCGTACTCGCCGGGGTTCTTGTCGATCTGGTACAAAGGCCCGAACATGCCCGGCCCTTCGCCCGACCTGTCCCACCCGCGCACGTTGTTGAAGGTGCAGCGCACCCGCGACCACTTCGCCTTCTGCGGCGCGTCCTTCTCGTCCACGAAATTTGTGGTGTTGTTATCCACGTCCGACTCGCAACTGGCCTTGCCAACCTGCTGTCCCTCGTACATGATTCGGCCTACCTCCGCGCCCTTGTAGAAGAGGTGCGGGTCTAAGTTGTAGGCATCGCCGCGCACCCAGAAGGCGACGTTGAGGAGGGGTCTTTCCCAGCCCTTCAGTTCGTCCTGCGTGTAATAGACGTAGCCGATGGGCAGGTTCCAGTCGTGATCCACGTAGTAGACGAAGTGGTTGGCAAACTTGCCGGTCTTGATCTCGTTGGAGTGCACCTTCCCGACCTTCGCCTTGCCGGTGAAGATAGTCGTGTCGGCTCCGGCCAACTCGTTCCGCATCTTGATGGCGAAGTTGTAGGGGCCGGTGTAGATCGTCGCCTTCTCCTCTGGGACGCCTTCGCGTCCGCCGCAAGTGGTCTTCCACCAGCGGTCGGCCGGCGTCTCCTCGGTGCTGCAATCGAACCTGACGGCCGGCGCGCCCGGCACGGTGTATTCGACGTAGAGTTGGCCGCCGCTCGGGATGGGGCCGTTCACGCGATAGCTGACGAGCGGCACCCAACTGAAGGTGTCGTAGTTGCCCTTGTAGGAGCTATAGGTGAAGGCGGTCAGTTGGATGGAGTCTTTGGCGACGGTCGGACGGTCTTGACCACGGGATGCCGTCGCTGTGGTGGTCGCGGCGGGCGTCGGCTCGGTTCGGGTTTGCGGCTGCGCGGGCGGCGTGTCGGGCGCAGGCGTTGGCTGCGCGGTAGTGTTGGTCGGGGTCGGCTGCGGCTTGGGTTTTGGGATTTTCGGGAGTCTCGGAAATTGAGCCGACGCGGTTTGAAAAGTGAACAGCGTGACAACTAACAGGAACAGGGCGGGCTTTGAACTCCGTCTCATCTTCGATTTCTCCTCTCGCTTCCTCAATCGCTTCAACGTCCGATTCGTTTGTCATGAAGTCAACGGAATCGGAACAGCAAAAAGTTCGTTTCGCGTAGTCTCGGTCGTTCGCTGGCGGTAGAGCGTGTCGGGGTTCCCTGCTTGTAGAAATCTACGGCGTGCGCCCGTGAGGATTGAAATCTGGCGCGCAGATCAAACGTCTGTGGTGGCAGCAGTATCCGACGCGCGCCTGACCCTGTCAATACGCTTCGCGCATCTTCATTTCAACGCCGACCCGGCGGCGACAAAAGCGCGCGCGGCTTAACGCGTGAGGAAATCTTTGACGAAGCGGCGCAGTTCGTCGAGCGACGCGTCGGCGATCATGTGAAAGACGCGCGGAATGCAATTCGGGGGCAGGCGGCGCGCGGTGAGCGCGTCGGTGATGACGAACGCGCTCGACGTTAAGCCGCGCTGCCAGTCGCGCACGCGCGCGTCGCGAAAGTTTAGAGCGGTCGGGTCAACTCCGGCGGCGACGAGCACCGTGCGCGCCCAACGCAAAAATTCAGGCCAGCGCGAGACGACCGCGACGAGCGCGTCTTCCGCCGGACGCTCTGCGCCCGTGAGCGACTCCGGCACGCTTCTGGAATGGAGCACGATCAAGCGGTTCGTGTCGTGGCGCAAAACCTCGCGCACGCGCTCCGCCTGCCCGTAGAGCGCGACCGCCGCCGCGCCCGCGGGCAGCCCATCTCGCGCGCACTCTTCGAGACTCATGCCGAGCACGCGAAACTTCGTCGCCTCTTCGATCTCGGCGACGAGTATGGCGCGCAGTTCGGCGTCCGGTTCGATGACGAGGAAATGGTCGGGCGGTTGAAATTCGAGCCAGCGTTTGATGCGCGCGTGCACGTCGCCGAGCGAGTAGCCGCCGTCGCGCGCGCGTTGGAGGAAAGCGGAGATGAGTTGGTCGAGTTCAAATCCGGGATCGAGCGCGCGGTCTTTGGAAAATTCGCGCACGTAGACGCCGCTGCCCTTGCGCGATTCGAGCCAGCCGCGACGTTCGAGTTCGCCGTAGGCCGCGCTGACGGTGTTGGCGTGAATCTGAAAACGGCGCGCGAGTTCGCGCGTGCTCGGCAGGCGTTGGCCGGGCTTGAGGTCGCTGCTGATAACGCCGAGCATGATCTGCGTCGTCAACTGCTCGCGGATCGGAACCTCGCTATTTTTGGAGAGCCACAGACGCATAAGAAAATTTGACGCATGAGAAAATTTTACGAGCGCAAAGCCGTCACGGGTCAGAGCAGGAAGCGACGCGTCGGTCTTCGATCATTTTTCTATCGCCTGCGCCGACGTTTCGAGACGCTGCCGGGAGGCGACAACGGCGGCGGCTCGCCGGGCGGGACGATCCACAACTCCATCCCGCGCCACCTTCGATAACCGCCGTTGATGGTCTTAATCCGCGACGGCTTGATGTTGAAATGCTTGATGAGAAAGTTCCGCTCCGTCTGCAACATCTTTTGCGCGAGCGTCGGGCGATCCTGATTCAGACTCATGTAGGCGACGAGATAGCCGCTCGCGCGCGGCTCTTTTCGCAGGGCGGCGGCATAAGCCTCCAGATAACCTTGTAAGTTGTGGGGAGGGAAAGACCAGTAGGATACCGTCTCCCCTACCGAATCGGTGCGCTGCTCATAATAATGCTCGTCGAATTTATAGGCCGCGTCGGGGAAAGCGTTCCAGTAAGCGTCCGTTCTGATGGCGGGCGTGGCTCCGATAGGCACGAGCCAGATTTCCTGTGTCAGACACAAAATGACGCCGCCGTCCACGGTCACGATTCGTTCGGCTGGCAGGCCGCGTGTCTTGACCAGATAATCCTTCATCGCGTGCGCGTACCTGTTGCTCAGCCCCGGCAGGTCGCGGCGCGTGCGATAGACGACGAGGAAGCCGCGCGTGTTCGGGTCGTTCTGTAACTGGACGGCGAAATTATCGAGCCGCGCGATGAGGTCTGAAGCGGCGATGTCTCCGAACTCGTCCCACTTGACGGCGGGCGCGGCAGTAGTCGTGGCCGTCTGCGCCTGAGTCGTGTGCGCCAACAGCAGCAGGCAGGCGAGCGGCAGCAGGTATTTGAGTCTGTGCGAAGCTGGATCAGGCATCGGTTTCCGTTGCGGGTTGGACACAGGCGTCTGCGCCACTGTGCGAGGAGGCCGCCTTTCCTAGCCGTGAGACATGAAAGGCGACCTCCTTGATGGTTCCAGACGTAACGCGCGCTAACTTTTCAGGGTAGTGCCCTAAATTGATTTGAGTTCCCTCTCTCCCCTTCGTGCCTTTGTGGTGCGTGGTCTTAAAAAAGCTTTCACCACTTAAGACACAGAGACACAGAGAGGCACAAAAGAAAGCTTGAAATTGGACACTACTCTTTGCAGTCTGAACAGATCAACCTTTGCGTCCTTTTCTGAGCGCGCCGGTCAAACTGCCGAGGACGTTTGTTACTTTCGCGGCGACCCTGCCGGTCGTCTCCGCGACGCTCGTGAACAGGCTTTGGTCAGCCTCTACTTTTGCCTTTCCCTTTTTTCGCGGCTCCGGCGTTCTGGCCTGAGCCGCCGCCCTTGCCGCCCTTGTTTCCCTTCTTCGCGCCTCCGCCGCCGCCCGCGCCTTTTCCGGCACCGCCGCCGCTGCTGCCTGACACGCCGCGTCCGCCAGCCGCGCCCGACGCGCCACGGTTCTTCCCTGCGCCGCGCGCGACGCCGCCCGTGCCCCCGGACTTCGCGCCGCCCTTCGGACTGCCCTTGCCGCCAGCCTTCGAGGGCAGGGCGTTTTTCTTGCCGCCCGTTTCGCGCTTCTCGCCGCCCTTTCCGGCTGCGCCCGTCCGTTCGAGCCTGCCGCCTTCGCCGCCGCCCTTGCCCGTCGCACGCGCCGCGCCGCTCTTGCCCGCGCCCGCAGAGACGCCGCCGCGCCCGCCGCCCGCGCCGTCACCGCTGCCACCGCGCCCGCCGCTGCCACCACTCGCGCCGCCGCTGCTTCCGCCGCTTGCGCCGCCGCGCGTCGCTGTGGTCGCGCCGCCGGTGCTCGCCGCGCCCGCGCCGCGTTTGAGCGCGCCGACGCCGCCACCTTTTTTGCTGCTGCCGCCGCTGCCGAGCGTCTGGTCTGACGTGCCGCCGCCCTTCTTCGCGCCTCCTCCGCCGTGCCGGCCTTGACCCGCACCGCCGCCACCGCCGCCCGCGCCGCCCTTCGTGGCCGCGCCCTTTTGCGCCGAACCGCTGCCGCTCTGCCCGCCCTGCGTGCCGCCGCCTTTGTTCTTCGCGCCCGCCGTGCCGCCACGCTCCGCCGCGTCCGTGCGACTCCCGCCGCCCGCGCGCGAAGCACTCGCACCGCCCCCGCCCGACTTACCGCCCTGCTTGGCCGTGCCGCTTCGACCACCCGCGCCGCCACTCTTCGACGCCCCGCCTCCGCCACCGGCACCGCCCGTGCCGCCCGACGCGCCGCCGCTACTACTGCCGCCGCTCGCGCGACCACCGCGACCGCCTGAGCCTTCGCCCCCGGCGCGGCCTCTGGCCGTCACTCCGGTTGCGCGACCGATGGCCGTGCCGCCGTGTCCTTGCTCGCCGCCACTGTCGCTGTCGTCGCCGTCGCCCGCGCCGCCCGCTGCATCGTCCGGGTCGCCCCCGCCTTTCGCGTCTCGCCGCTCGGCGGCGTCCAGACGCCCGTTGTCGGCCACAGGTTCGCGGTCGCTCTCGGCGTCGGTCGAGTTGCCGCCCCCGCCGCCGCCCGTCGCCGTGTCGTCCGTGTCGTCGCCGATGCGTATGCCGCTCGTCAGTTCATCCCGGTCTTCACCGTTCCCGCCGTTCGCTTGTTCTGCCATCGCTTTGCTCCTTGTTCTGCTGTGAAGAGGTCGAGACCCCGCGCGCGAGGTCTCGCTATAAGATTCCCGTCCCTCTGAATGAAATTTTCGAGCTACGATTTGCGGCGGAGCATAGCACAACTTCCCGCGCCCGCGTTCAACTCTTTCTCGCCCCGCGCGCGAAAATTTTCGACCCCGCCCGCCGCCGGTTGCTCACACACCGGACGGGCGTTATAAATAACGGAGTTCGATTCAAACAACGACATGGAACCGCTCTCTTCCGCGCTCGCCGTCCTGACGGCCATGATCACGCCCGCCGTTTTGATCTCGGCGTGCGGCGCGCTTATCTTCTCCACTTCCACGCGGCTCGGGCGCGTCGTGGATCGCGTCCGCGCGCTCTCCGACCGCTTCGAGGAACTGGCCGCCGAAAGCTGCCAACTCGCGCTCATCGAAGAACGCCGCGACGTGATCTTCACGCTCCTCGACAAACTGACGACCCGCGCCCGCATACTCCAACGCGGCATGACCGTCTTCTACATCGCCCTCAGCCTCTTCGTCGCCACGAGCGTCGCCATCGGGCTCGTCGCTTTCGGCGGAATACGCTTCAGCGCAGTGCCCGTCGTGCTCGGTCTGGCGGGCGCATCGTTTCTCTTCTACGGCAGCGTCCTCCTGATCGTCGAAGCGCGTCTCGCCGTCGCCTCGCTGCGCGTCGAGATGGATTTCACGTGGCGGCTCGGCAAGCACTACGCTCCCGCCGAACTCGCCGCGCGCCACAACAGCCCCCACTATCGCCTGCGCGTCAAACCGCAACCATGAACGCCACAACCATGAACAGCAACCCTTCATACCTTGCACTGCTTGAGACGGGCGAACTCCGCGCCCGCGTGGAAGCTTTGGAGTCGCTGCTCGCGCGCTGCACCGTCTGCCCGCGCGACTGTCTCAACAATCGTCTGGCCGACGAGATCGCCGCCTGCTATTCGGGACGCTTGCCCATCGTCTCCTCCTACACCGCGCACTTCGGCGAAGAACCCGCGCTCACAGGCACACGCGGCGCGGGCAACATCTTTTTCGGCAACTGCAATTTGCGCTGCGTCTATTGCCAGAACTATCAAATCTCGCAGACGCACCGCGAGCAGCTCAAAAACGAAGTGACGCACGAACGCCTCGCCGCGATGATGCTCGAACTACAGGCGCGCGGCTGCCACAACATCAACTTCGTCTCGCCCACACACTTCGCCCCGCAGATGGCGCGCGCCATCTTAATCGCCGCCGAACAGGGCTTGCGCCTCCCCATCGTCTATAACACGAACGCCTACGACTCGGTCGAAGTCCTGCGCCTCTTGGACAAAATCGTTGACGTGTATCTCCCCGATCTCAAGTACGCAGACTCCGCAGACGGCTACGCTTACTCGAAAGTTCGAGACTACACGGAGCACGCGCGCCGCGCCGTCGCGGAGATGTTTCGACAAATGGGCGACGCGCTTGTCTTCGACGACGACACGGGCTTGCTCAAACGCGGACTCGTCATCCGCCTGCTGGTTCTGCCGAACGATCTCGCAGGCATCCGCGAGTCGCTGCAATGGATCAGGGACGCGCTCAGCCCGCGCGTCGCCGTCTCGCTGATGGCGCAATACTACGCGACGAACCGCGCCGCCACCGACGAACGCTACACTTTGCTCTCGCGCCGCATCAACGAGAGCGAATGGATGCGCGCCGTCTCCGCGCTCGAAGAACTCGGCATGGAAGAGGGCTGGATGCAGGAGTACGACGGGGCTTCGCATTACTACCGCCCCGACTTCACCGACAGAGAGACGCCGTTCAAAGACATCCGCGACTTTGCGGAAGTGACAAAAGAACAGTGATGAGTGACAAGTGATGAGTGAGAACTGTTTGAGTGACGGGTGGGAACGTGACGCAGGATGAACGTGCAGAACACGCTCGCCTTTTTAGACAACACAGACCCCGGCGTGGCGGGTTGGCTCGTCCTCGCCGCGTGGTTCGTCCTGTTCGTCGTCATTCTCAACACGCTCGTCTTCTTCTTGCGTCGTCTCTTTCGACGCTGGCGACATAACAGGGCGGGAAGCCGGAAAGTCCGGCAGGGAGAAAAGCAGGCATGAGCAGCGCGAAGGAAGCGGCAGCCGTCGGCACAGTCGCACCCGATTTCATTTTGCACGACACGCAGGGCGCGGAGTGGCAGATGTCCGCGCAGCACGGGCGCGTCGTCGTGCTGCTGTTTTATCCCGGCGACGAGACGCCCGTGTGCACGAAGCAACTCTGCTCCGTGCGCGACAACTGGGAAGCTTACGCGGCGACGGGCGCGGAGGTCGTCGGCATCTCGACCGATTCGGTCGAATCGCATCAGAAATTCACGGAGCATCACAACCTGCCGCTGCGCCTGCTGGCCGACACGGACGGGAAAGTCCACAAGGCATACAACGCGAGTTCGTGGTTGCCGGGGCGTTCGGCGCGTGCGGTCTTCGTCGTTGACGCCGAGGGCATCATTCGTTATCGCAAGGTCGAAACCGTCTCGCTCTTTCGCCCGCGCGACGAAGAGATCATCGCAGCGATCCGCGCCGCGCAGGAGCAGCCGCGGCGTTAAGCGTCGCAGCGGCGGTTCGCGCGTTCGCGCGTCTATCATCGTTCGCGCGTTCGCGCGTCTATCATTTAGTGACTTACAGTTTGAAGGAGAACCAGAGTATGGCTGAGAACATCAAATGCGCACATTGCGGCGAGCGGCGTCCCGCGCTCGGCTACGCCCCGTTTCCGAACGAGATCGGGCAAAAGGTCGGGACGGAAATTTGCCAACCCTGCTGGCAGGACTGGCTCAAGAAACAGAGCCAGATCATCAACCACTACGGCCTCGACCTCGGCAACCCCGACGCGCAAAACTTTCTCTTCGACAACATGAAAGGCTACCTCTTCAACGAATCCCTGCCCACCGCCGAGATTGATACGTCGAAGGAAGGCACGGTGAAATGGTAGGGATGAGGGATGAGGGATGAGGGATGAAGCAGAAAAGCATTCAACCTCTTGAAGGCTTTCTTTCATCCCTCATCCCTCATCCCTCATCCCTTGCTTTCAACGCGGTGCGGTGGTAAATATGCGTGCGTTAAATAACTACTTCCCCTGAATTGTCATAGAAGGAAAGCTGCCCGCCGCTCTCGTGGCGCGGCCTTTCAAGCCGTCGCGGGCGCGTCGCCTTGCGCTCGTCAGGGGCGCAGTTTGACAGTCAGGCAATAGTAAGAACAAGCGGAATAGAACTTTCACAGGAGCAAATTAAATTATGAAGAAACTCGCAACTCTCATCGCGTTGGCCGCGCTGGCCGCCGGGTGCACGGCCACCGACAACGCCAACACGGGCACAGGCAACACCAACGTCGCTGCCGTCGTCCCGAACAACGCCAACAACGCCAACAACGCCAACGCAGCGAACACCAACACCGCGAACGCCACCCGTCGCACCTACAACCCGAACATCACCGAAGCCGAGTACGAAAAAGACAAGGCGCGCTACAGCACAGAAGCCAAAGATGCCGGCGACACCATCGGCTCCGGCCTGAAAGACGGCTGGCTCTGGACGAAGACCAAAGGCTCGCTCGCGGCGGTGGACGACCTGCGCGATTCGACGATCAACGTGGACGTGGATAACGGCGTCATCACGTTGCGCGGCACGGTGGCGAGCGCGGCGCAGAAGGCCGCTGCTGTGAAGGCTGCCAACGGCATTGAAGGCAAAACGAGCGTCAAGGATCAACTCAAGGTTGCCGCCGACGGCAGCGCGACCAACGCCAATGCCGGCAATGCCAACGCGGCGCACAACGCCAACGCCAAACACTAAACCGAGCGCGCCGCATCCGTCTCTTGAAAAAACAGACGGGCGCGTTTTAAAGAAGGCGGCGCGTGCGATCTCGATTCGCACGCGCCGCTCTTTGTTTAAAGAGGCGTTCAATCCGGCGTTCGCTGTGGTTGCGCGCTAAAGAAGCCCGTGGAAACTTTCGTCCGCGCGCTTCCGTAACAGGACGAGCCTACGGCAACCGACAGAAGAAATCCGGCTGTCATCCGGCCTCTCGCCGGAGTTCGCGCTACCACTTGCCGTCGGCAGTTCCCTTCAATTTTTCGTCGCTAAACAATTTATAGTAGTTGGTAATTTGATGAACCTCTCTGTGTCTCCTTAAGTGCCTTTGTGTCTTAGTGGTGAATGCTTACGATTGCTTACTCAACACAAAGGCACAAAGACACTTAAGGGGAGGCAGTGAAACCGACTTGCACACCGAAGGCAGAAAATGATCATGCGAAATCAAACTGCACGCCCGTCGCGCCGCGTCGCGCGCGTCTCCTCTCTCTCGCTGGCCGTCGCGCTTCTGGCCGCGACGCTCGCTGCGCCGCGCACCGTCCCGCTCGTCGCCGCGCAGCGCAGCGCGATTGACACTTACGCCATCACGAATGCGCGCATCGTCACAGTCTCCGGCGCGGAGATACCGCGCGGCACGCTCGTCATACGCAACGGACTCATCGCCGCCGTCGGCGCAAACACCGCCGCCCCCGCCGACGCGCGCATCATTGACGGCACCGGGCTAACCATCTATCCCGGCCTCATTGACGCCAACACGAATCTCGGCATGCCCGCCGCCGCGCCCCGGCCAACCGGCGGCGGCGCGGCTGCCGCCTTTCTCGCCGCGCAGCAGCAACCGACGCCCGTTGTCGCGTCGCTCAACTCTCCACAACCCGTCGGATTGCAACCGGAGGTTCTCGCGTCCGATCTCGTCAGACCCGGCAGCGAACAGATCGAAGCCGCGCGCAACGCCGGAATCACCGCCGTTCTGACCGCGCCGCGCGAAGGCATCTTCATCGGGCAGTCGGCCTTCGTCAATCTTGCGGGCGAGACGCCGCAACAGATGATCGTGCGTTCGCCCGTCGCGCTCCACATCGGCTTCACGCCGCTCCGCACGGGCACCTATCCCGGCTCGCTCCTCGGCGTCTTCGCCGCCATTCGCCAGATGTTGTTGGACGCGGGGCGTTACCGCGAAGCCAACGCGGTTTACGAAAAAAGTCCGCGCGGCGTCCGGCGTCCGAATCAAGACAAGTCGCTCGACGCGCTCCTGCCCGTCCTCGCGCGCCAGATGCCCGTCGTCATGTACGCCGACCGCCAGCGCGAAATCGAACGCGCGCTCGACCTCGCGCAGGAGTTCAACTTGCGCCTGATCATCGCGGGCGGCGCGGAGAGTTGGCGCGTGGCCGAACGCCTCGCGGCGGCGAAAGTTCCCGTCCTGCTCTCGCTCAACTATCCTCGACGCACGACCGCCGAGACGCCCGAAGCCGACCCCGATCCGATTCGCGTCCTGCGCGAACGCGTGGACGCGCCGAAGACCGCCGGACGACTCGCGGCGGCTGGTGTGCGCTTCGCTTTCCAGTCGGGCGGACTCACGAACATGTCCGATTATCTCTCGAACGTCTCGAAGTCTATTGACAACGGACTCGCGCGCGACGAGG
>DASYMM010000446.1:0-3660 GCA_036009085.1 Pyrinomonadaceae bacterium
GAAGTTTTCGCTGATCGAACTCGACAAGCTCGGCAAGGAGAAGGTGGCGGCGGTGGACGTGCAGGCGGGGCAACGCGCGCCGAGCACGATGCCGGAAGACCTCGGCGTCGCCAGCATGATCGTGCCGACGCCCGAAGGCAACTCCGTGATGATCGCGCATGCGCCCGACGGGATGATCTACTTCTACGTCGAAGGCATGATGGCTCCGATGGGCACGCTCAGCAATTACAAACGCCGCCCGCGCGGCATCCTGCTCCTCGACCGCAGCCTCACGGAGATCGCGCCGGGAACCTACTCGACGCCCGTTAAACTTTCGCGCGCCGGAAGCTACGACGTGCCCGTCCTGATCAACGACAACCGCATCGCGCATTGCTTTCAGGCCGACGTGGGCAAGTCGCCGGGTGCGACCGTGGACGAAGAGAAAAGCACCATCGTCGTCGCGGCGACGTTTGCGGGTCAGGAGCTCAAATCCGGCGCGGGCGTTCCGCTCAAGTTGAAACTCACGGACTCCATCACCGGGCAGCCTCTCGCGGGTCTGGACGACGTGCAGGTTTTGGTCTTCGAGCCGCCCGGTGTCTGGCAGCAGCGGCAGTATGCGAAGGAAGTGGGCGCGGGCGAGTATGAGATCACGCAGGTCTTCCCGCACGCCGGCGTCTTCAACGTGATGGTGCGCGTCGCTTCGCGCGGCGTGACGTTCGCAGACTTGCCCTTCACCCCGGTCATCGTCAAAGAGGGAGACACGGCGGCGCAGAAACCTGAATAAGATTTGTCGCCACGACGAAAGGATTTATCAAGATGGGATTAAAATTTACACGCGCTCTTTTTGCGCTGGTCGCCCTGCTCATGCTGGCCGCGTTGCCTTCGGGCTTCACGGGCGCGCATGAAGTTTTCGCGCAGCGCAAGCCCGTCGCCCAGAAGGCGGCGGCGAAGAAGGCGGTCGTCTATGCCTGCCCGATGCACCCGGAAGTGACATCGAAGAAGCCCGGACGTTGCCCGAAATGCGAGATGGCTCTCAGGCCGTTGAAGGAAGAGACGCCCGCCGAACACGAAGCGCACGAAGCGGAAGGCGCGACCACAAACGCGGACGCGACTCCAACAGGCGCGGCAGCGACGAACGGCGCGAAGGCCGGAACGACAACCGTTGCGCCGAACACGCTCAAGATTCCCGACACGGTCGTCTACAACCAGCACGGGCAGAAGCTCAACTTCTACACCGATCTCGTCAAGGGCAAGACCGTCGCGATCAACTTCATCTTCACGACCTGCACGACGATCTGCCCGCCGCTCACGGCCACCTTCCGCCGCGTGCAGCAGGAACTCGGCGAGCGCGTCGGGCGCGACATCGAATTGATCTCGATCAGCGTTGACCCGACAACCGACGTGCCCGAAAGGTTGAAAGAGTTTAGCGGGAAGTTCAAGGCCGCGCCCGGTTGGACGTTCGTGACGGGCAGTAAGCCCGAAGTTGACGGTTTGCTCAAAGCTCTCGGCGCGGCGGTGGCCGACAAAAACGACCACACGCCGATGATCCTCATCGGCAACGACTCGGCCGGATACTGGACGCGCACCTACGGCCTCGCTCCCGCTTCCACGCTCGTCAAAGTGGTCAACGAAGCCGCCGCCAAAAGTAGCGCGACGGCGACCAGCAGAGTGGGCAGCGCGAGCAAAACGGACGACGTGCAAGTTCCGTTGCCATAAACGACTGCGACGGGCGAATGGCAGAAGATGCACGCGATGTCGAACCCGGCGGAGATCGCCGCCGCCGGGTTGAAGTTGCTCCCGGCCAAAGAATAGACGCGCCGCCTAAAATTGGCCTTAAAAAAACTGTGGGGGCGAGACTTGTTTGTTGCCCGTGCCGACTGGGAAGGAGTACGGTGAGCGGCAAGTTTCTCGCCTCCACAGTCCTTTTGAAGTTGAGGTAGAAGCTAATGATGTCGATTCGCCGCCGCCAGATCAAACTCATGCTCGCCGCCCTTGCCTGCGTCGCGCTCGCGTGGCTTGTGGTGGGCGAAAGAGTGGGCGGCGCGCAGGCTGTCCCGTCTGTTGCTGTGCCGCAGCAGGAGTTGTCGGCGCAGGAAAAACGCGGGAAGCAAATCTACCTCAAAGGCGAAAGCTCGGAGGGTGCGAGCGACATACGCGCGTTCCTCGGCGGCGACAAACTGGAATTACCGGCAACCACTTTCCCTTGCGTCAACTGCCACGGCCTGCGCGGGGAAGGCTCAAAGGAAGGCGGCCTCCAACCTCCGCCGATCAACTGGGAGACGCTCACAGCCCCGCACACCTCCGCGCTGACGCGACGCGAACGCCCGCCCTACACCGAAGCCACGCTCGCACGCGCCATCAAAGTCGGCTTCGACTCGACGGGCGCGTCGCTTCATCCCGGCATGCCGCAGTATGACCTCAAGCCCGAACAGATGGCCGACCTTATCAGTTATCTCAAAAAACTCGGCAAGGAATCCGATGCAGACCCCGGCCTCGACGACAAGCACATCAAGGTGGGCGCGGCCTTGCCGCTCTCCGGCGCGCTCGCGCAGGTGGGCGAGGACATCAAAGCGACGCTCACGGCCTACTTCGCCGCGCTCAACGCGCAGGGCGGCATCTACGGACGCCAGATCGATCTCGTCGTAGTGGATTCGCGCGGCGAGGCGGCGGGCACGCTTGAGGCAACGAAACGTTTAGTCGAGCGCGAAGGGGTCTTCGCCCTCGTCGCCAGTTTCGAGTCGAGCGGGAGCGATGCGACGAACGAATATCTACAGCGCAGCGGGGTTGCGCTCGTCGGCCCCGTCACGCTCTCGCCGCGCCTGACCGTCCCGCCGAACCCGCTCGTCTTCTACCTGCTCCCGACTTTCGGCGATCAGGCACGCGCGCTCGTTGACTTCGCCGCCGCGAAGTTTAAGGAGCGCACGCCGCCGCGCGTCGGCATCATCAGCACCGACAGCGAGTTTGACGCGGACGCGCTCGCAGGCGTGAAGACGCAGGCGAAGTTGTACCCGTTGGAGATCGTCCTCGAACAGACCTACGCGCGGGGCGAGTTTCCGGTTGATGCGCTCGTCGGGATGATCGCGCAGAAGAAACCCGACGGCCTCTTCTTCTTCGGCAACGCGGAGCAGTTCGCGCAACTGACGCGCGCGTTGGACGCGGCAAAGCTCCACGTCGCGCTCTTTAGTTCGGTGGTGATGATCGGCCACGGGGCTTTCAACGCGCCCGCCTCGCTCGCGCCGCAGATTTTTCTCGCCTACCCGGCGGCCTTGCCCGGTCAGGACGACTTCACGGAGTTTGTGGACGTGATGCAGAAGGGCGACGTTAAATTAAGCAGCCCGGCTTTTCAATCGGTGGCCTACGGCGCGGCGAAAACTTTCGTGGAGGCGACGAAACTGAGCGGTCGCCAGTTGAGCCGAACCGCGCTGCTCGCCGCGCTCGAAGGATTGAACGACTTCAAGACGGGCGTTGTGCCGCCCCTGACCTTCAGCCCCAACCGCCGCATCGGCGCAAGCGGCTCCTACATCGTCGGCATTGACTTAAACAAGAAGCAATATGTTCCGCTCGGCGCGCGCCTCGTGCCGCGAGATAAAAAATAAAAACCTTCACCGCAGAGACGCGGAGCCAAGCCGCAAAGTTGACGCAGAGAGTTGAACAAACTTCTCTGCGCTTCCTCTGCGGCTT